>JACCUZ010000069.1 GCA_013698395.1 Sporichthyaceae bacterium | reverse complement strand
CCCCCATCGCCGCGCGGTCGCCACCTCTGCCCGGGCGCGGTGCAGCTGGACCGGGGTCCGGGCCGCGACGACGGTGCCGCCCTTGGTCCATGAGCAGTCGATGCCCTCTGCGGCGGTCACCGCGCCGACCTCGTCGACGGTGGCTTGCATCTCCCGGTGCTGCGCGATCGCCGCTCGCTCGCCGTAGCGGCGGGCCAGCCAGCCGACCGACGCCGGGAACAGCGCCGAGCACCATCCGCCGTTGCGGCCGCTCGCACCGAACCCGGCCACCTCGCGCTCGAGGACGACGATCCGCAAGGACGGGTCGGCCCGCGCGAGGTAGAAGGCGGTCCACAGGCCGGTGAACCCTGCGCCCACGATGGCGACGTCGGCCTCGCGGTCACCCGGCAGCGGCTCACGCGGCGTCCAGTCCTCCCCGGCCGTGTCGTGCCAGAGCGACAGCGTCCGAAGGTCGGTCACCTGGCGGAAACCAGGCAGTGCATCACCGGGCGGCCCAGCGTCCCACGTACCCAGGAACGGGGATCCCCGCCGGCAGGCCAGCGGTGGCGACCGGCGCGCCGAAGGTCTCGTGCAGCGGCACGACACCTGCCCAGACCGGAAGGACCAGGTCTTCGGTCGCGTCGTCCGGCGGGCCGTCACTGACCTTCACCGACCACTCGACGATCGGCAGCGACAGCACGAGCGTCGCGGCGAGCTCCTTGCGGCTCGGCTGCCGCGCGTCGGTCCAGCGGCCCGGCATCAGGTGGTCGGTGATCCGCTCGAGTCCGCGGACCTTGGCGTCGCCGTCGAGAGGCTCAGCGGCACCCAGGACCATCGCCGAGCGGTAGTGCATCGACGACTCGAACACCGACCTTGCGAGCACGAGCCCTTCGAGCAGTGTGACGGTGAGACAGGTCGGCGCTCCGGCGGCCAGCGTGCGGAACAACCGGCTCGCGGTGGACCCGTGGATGAGCACGGCGCCGCCGTCGCGGGCGAAGGCGACCGGCACGACGTACGGCTGGCCCTCGCCGTCGACGACCCCGGCGTGGGCGACCCGCCCCGCGTCGAGGACGGCGTCAAGCACCGCCCGGTCCTCGACCTGCTTGTCGGGCAGGCGCTGCACTCTCGTCCGCTGCGGACTCCGGGTCAGAGCCGGCTCCAGGCTTCGGTCAGGACCGACCGCAGGATCTGCTCCATCTCGTCGAAGTGGGACTGGTCGCAGATCAACGGCGGCGAGAGCTGGATGACCGGATCTCCCCGGTCGTCGGCCCGGCAGTAGAGCCCGGCGTCGAACAGCGCCTTGGACAGGAAGCCGCGCACCATGTACTCGGACTCGTCGTCGTCGAAGGTCTCGCGGGTGTCCTTGTCCTTTACCATCTCGATGCCGTAGAAGAAGCCGTCACCGCGCACGTCGCCGACGATGGGCAGGTCGTTCAGCTTCTCCAGCGTCCGGCGGAAGTCCGGCCCCGTCGCCTGGACGTGCTCGTTGAGGCCCTCGCGCTCGAAGATGTCGAGGTTGGCGAGTGCGACCGCCGCCGACACCGGGTGCCCACCGAAGGTGTAGCCGTGGGAGAAGCTGTTGTTGCCGTGGAGGAACGGCTCCATGATGCGGTCACTGGCGATCATCGCGCCGATGGGTGAGTAGCCGGAGGTCATGCCCTTCGCACACGTGATGACGTCGGGCTGGTAGCCGAAGCGGGACGCACCGAAGTAGTGCCCGAGCCGTCCGAACGCGCAGATCACCTCGTCCGACACGAGCAGCACGTCGTACCGGTCGCAGATCTCGCGGACCCGCTGGAAGTAGCCCGGGGGCGGGGGAAAGCACCCGCCGCTGTTCTGCACCGGCTCCACAAAGACGGCGGCCACGGTCTCGGGGCCTTCGAACTCGATCGCCTCGGCGATGCGGTCGGCCGCCCAGAGACCGAACGCCTCCAGGTCGTCGCCGTGCTCGGGGGCACGGTAGAAGTTGGTGTTTGGCACCTTGTGGGCGCCCGGGACCAGCGGCTCGAACATCACCTTCGCGGCGGGGATGCCGGTGATCGACAGAGCGCCGTGCGGCGTCCCGTGGTAGGCGACCGCCCTGCTGATGACCTTGTGCTTCATCGGCTTGCCGGTGAGCTTGAAGAACTGCTTGGCGACCTTCCATGCGGTCTCGACCGCTTCGCCGCCGCCGG
>JACCUZ010000101.1 GCA_013698395.1 Sporichthyaceae bacterium | reverse complement strand
AGGTAGGCCTCTTGCTCAGCCACCGCGCGCGCCGATGGGCCGTCCGCCATGACCGCGTCGAGGTCGTGCCACGCGTCGGCGAGGCGGCGCCGACCCTCAGCTCGCGGGATGCGCCGCGCCTCATCGGGAACCCCTCGTTCTCCGACGCGCTGCCACCCGGCAGCGAGCACCGCGCCGGCGGCGCGTCGACTTATCTTTCCTCGTTCGGTCCGCCACAGGATGAGCACCAGGAAGACCGAAATGGCCACTAGGCCGAGCAGCAACGCCAAGACAAGCGCCTCGCTCCCCACCGCCGCATGCCGTGTACGGCGAAGGCCAACAGAGTCGGCTGCGGGATCGCCGCGCCGGGCGAGGGTGGTCGACCGCGAGACACCACCAATCTCTACTGTCACCAGCAGGGGTGGCGCCGGGTCCAGCTCGGGAAGGATGACGCGTCGCCGATCCAGGATGCTGGCTGCCACCTTCGCAGCCGCCTCCTCCGCAGACGCCGCGCTCCCAGCCACGCCGCCCCCAGACTCCCTGCGGACCGGACACTGGGGTCCAGCGTCAGGCACCGACCTGGCTGAGGTCAGGTCAATGACGTCGAGGGAGACTCCACGACGCTGGAGCAGCGACTGCACGGAGTCCCAGCCCTGGCCGCTCGCCGCGTCCGGCCCCGCAGCCAAGACGACCACGTGCTGCTGCCGCACCGGGTCCGCAGGGAACTGCTGGACGGCCAGGATCATCGCGTCGTTGAGTGCAGCGCGCCCACCTGGTGTCAGCCCGGCGAGCGCGGCGACGGCGTCGCGCGGGCCGGGTCTCAAGGCACGGACGACCACGGGGGACCGACCGGTAGCAACCACCGCTGCGCTCACCGCTGGCGGCAGGGCCGAGAGCAACGTCCTGGCTGCCCGCTTGCCTTCTTCTTCCACCGGCCCGAGGCGGGCAGACGCGTCGAGAACCACCACGACATCCATCAACGCTGGGGATGACCGTTCGACAGCCCGCACGGGGACGTCGTCACCGCCTTGGGTGACGGTCACCGCGGCCGGTCGGAGGGGGCGTCCCTCGAGCTGGCGAGGCAACGCCAGGACTACCTCGGTACGACCCGAGGTCACGGTCACCAGCCCCGTCAGCTCGTCGCAGGATCGCGCGGATGCGGGGCCGGCCGCGGAGGAGACCCAGGCGCCCGCCATCGCGACTACGAGCAAAGCCCGCAGCCCGGGCAGATCGGCTGAGTTCACAGTCCCCCCAGGACACAGCCGCCGTCGGTGTGCGGGTCAATCTACGTCTCCGGCGTGCGCTGGGAAAATCCGGTGCCAGCGGCCAGCTCGTGCTCAGCCGCTCGCACCCTGGCGGTGTAGTCCCGAGCCGCCCTGCGGAGCTCGCCTTCGGCATCCATCCCGGCCGCCCGGGCCTCGGCCACCAACCGGACGAGTCGTGAGGCGATCGAGGCGTCCTCGGGCGGCTCGACGCGCACGCCGTGAGCCTCGGCGCGGTGCATCAGCTTCGCGATCAGTGAGAGGGCCGGGAGCGCGATCGGCACCCCGTCGAGGGCGGAGCCGCGACCCTTCTCGGCGGCCTTGGTGGTGTGCCAGCCGGCCTCCACCGCCGCCGCTGTCGTCGTCGTCCCGGCGTCTGCTGTGAAGACGTGCGGATGGCGCCGCACCAGCTTGTCCACGATGTCGCCGGCCACGTCGTCGACCGACCAGGGCCGGTCAGGATGCTCGGCGGCGATCCGAGAGTGGAAGACCACCTGCAGCAACAAGTCGCCGAGCTCCTCCCGAAGGTGCTCGCGTTCACCGGTCTCGATCGCCTCCAGCGTCTCGTAGGTCTCCTCGAGCAGGTACGTCGCCAACGACTCGTGCGTCTGCTCTGCGTCCCACGGGCACCCGCCCACTGAGCGGAGGCGGTCCATGGTGGTGACGAGGTCGATCAGCCGTGCCCCGGGTAGGTCGTAGGAGCCGGGCAGCAGCTCGATCTCGGGCGCCTCCCCGGTGGAGGCCAGTTGACCCAGTTCGTGGCCGAGCCTGGCGTCACCATCGGCACCGACCAGCCAGACGACCACACCGTCGGCGTGTACCGCGCTGGTGAGTCTCCGGGCGAGGGCGCGGGGATCGTCGACCCGCTCGAGCCCCAGCCGAAGGCCGGCAAGGAGCGGTGCGTCCCTCAGGTAGGGCAGGAGCGGGTGGTCCGCTGCTGCCCGTACGGACCGTGCCTCCTGCAGTGTCGACCATGCCGCTGCCGACAGCAGGCCAGGCGCTACCCGGGGAGAGGTCGTGACCAGAACCAGGCGGTCGCTCACCGCATTGAGGTCATCGAGCGCCGGTGAGCTCGTCCTCGGACTTCGACAGCCCGCCGCTCACCAGCGGAACGATGCTGCTGACCGTGGGATCGACGTCGCGGTCGGCCCGCCATCTGCCGTAGCGAGGGTTGACCTCGACATCAAGTCGGTTCGCCACCTTGGCCACCTCTCGGTCGGCCCGGGTGAAAGCCGCACGGGTGGACTCGTCCTGAGGGTTCAGCACTCCGCCGTTGAGCCGCCGCGCGACCGCCACGAACAGCAGCTGAGTCTTCAGCCACGACTCGAGCATCGACGGGGCCACGAACTCCGGCACCTCCTGGTTGGCTTGAATCGCCTGAACGAGAGCCCGGCGACCTTGGAACCGCTCGATCAGCCCCGAGAGCTCGGCAGCGACTTGGGCCTTCCGGACGCCCACCCCCTGGTCATTGGCGACCTCCGCGTAGACCCGAGCCGTGATGAGCTGATCCAGGATCCCGCGCTGCACCGGACCTGGATCCTGGTCGGGAAGCGCTCGGAGGTACTCCGTGGTCAGCTCGTGGACGCGGTCGGTGCTGATCGGCTTTCCACCGACTACCGCCGCCGCACCCAGCCGGTCCAGCGAGCAGCCCGCGAGGACCCCCGCGGCGAGGACGGCGTAGAGCGCTACGGCAGCGCTGCGCCGCCTGGCCACATTTCCCCCGGTCGAGGAGTGGGCGAGGTGGCTGGTCGTCATGTCGGCTCCGGTTGGCAATGGGTCAGACCGAGTGCTTGGTGGCCGCCAGCTGATCCAGGAACACGGCTTCGACGAGGTCCCGGCACCAGCTCAGCAGCTCCGTGTCGCGAAGCGGCTGACCGCCCACACGGGACGTCATCGGTCGCGGCACCAGGATGCTACGGACCGCAGACTTGACCAGCGTGCCCGGGTACAGCCGTTGCAGGCGCAGCTGCTGGCTCTCCCGCAGGTCGACGGGAGCGAAGCGCACCGATGTGCCGCCCAATGCCACCTCGCCCAGGCCAGCCCGGCGCGCCCAGGTCCGGAACCCCGCCACCTCGTAGAGGTTGACCACCGGCTCCGGCGGATCGCCGTAGCGGTCCTGCAGCTCGTCGCGGACCGCGGCCAGCTCACCCTCGGTCGTGACGGCTGCCAGCTTGCGGTACGCCTCCAGCCGCAACTGCTCACCGGGGATGTAGTCGTGCGGGAGGTGCGCGTCCACGGGCAGCTCGACCTTGACGTCCCTGAGCACGTCCTGAGCCTCACCCTTGAACTCAGCGACGGCCTCGCCGACGAGCCGTACATAGAGGTCAAAGCCGACACTGGCGATATGGCCCGACTGTTCGCCGCCGAGCAGGTTCCCGGCTCCCCGGATCTCGAGGTCCTTCATCGCAACGTACATCCCGGAGCCGAGGTCACTGTGGGCCGCGATCGTGGCCAGCCGGTCGTGCGCGGTCTCCGTCAACGGTTTCTCTGGTGGGTAGAGAAAGTAGGCGTAGGCACGGTCCCGACCCCGCCCCACCCGGCCACGCAGCTGGTGCAGCTGGGACAGGCCCATCACGTCGGCCCGCTCCACGATGAGGGTGTTCGCGTTGGAGATGTCCAGGCCGCTCTCGACGATGGTCGTGCAGACAAGGACGTCCGACCGCTTCTCCCAGAAGTCGAGCACGACCTGCTCGAGCAGGTGCTCGTTCATCTGTCCGTGGGCCGCAACCACCCGGGCCTCGGGAACCAGGTCTCGCAGTCTGGTCGCCACCCGGTCGATCGACTCGACACGATTGTGGATGAAGAAGATCTGCCCCTCGCGCAGCAGCTCACGACGGATCGCCGCAGTGATCTGCTTCTCGTCGTAGCCACCGACGAACGTGAGAACCGGGTGGCGCTCCTCAGGCGGGGTGAGGATGGTCGACATCTCGCGGATGCCGGTCACTGCCATCTCCAGGGTCCGGGGGATCGGCGTGGCAGACATGGTCAGCACGTCCACGTTGGTACGTAGGTGCTTGAGCTGCTCCTTGTGCTCCACGCCGAAGCGCTGCTCCTCGTCGACGATGACCAGGCCGAGGTCCTTGAAGCGCACCTCGGAGCCGAGAATCCGGTGAGTGCCGAGGACCACGTCGATGCTGCCCTCGGCCAGCCCCGCCTTCACCTGCTCGGCCTCCTTGTCGCTCTGGAACCGTGACAGGGCGGCAACGTTGACCGGGAAGCTGGCGTACCGCTCCGTGAACGTCGACAGGTGCTGGTTCACAAGAAGCGTCGTCGGAACCAGGACGGCCACCTGCTTGCCGTCCTGCACCGCCTTGAAGGCGGCCCGCACGGCGATCTCCGTCTTGCCGTAGCCGACGTCGCCGCAGATCAGCCGGTCCATCGGGACCGTCTTCTCCATGTCCGCCTTGACCTCGTCGATGGCGCCGAGCTGGTCGGGCGTCTCGTGGTAGGGGAACGCGTCCTCCAGCTCACGCTGCCAAGGGGTGTCCGGGCTGAAGGCGAACCCCGGAGCGGAGGTGCGGGCGGCGTAGAGCCGGATCAGCTCGGCGGCGATCTGCTTGACCGCCTTGCGGGCGCGGCCCTTGGCCTTCTGCCAGTCGGCACCGCCGAGGCGGTGCAGGCTGGGAGCCTCGCCCCCGACGTACCTCGTGACCTGGTCGAGCTGGTCGGTGGGCACGAACAGCCGGTCCCCCGGCTGGCCGCGCTTGGAGGGTGCGTACTCGATGACCAGGTACTCCCGCGTGGCGTTGTGCACGGTGCGCTGCATCATCTCGACGTAACGGCCGACGCCGTGCTGCTCGTGGACCACCAGGTCACCTGCTCTGAGCTGCAGCGGGTCGACGGTGTTGCGCCGCCGGCTCGGCATCCGGCGCATGCTCTTGGTGGAGGGGCCGGTCTGGCCGAGGAGATCGGTCTCCGTCAAGACAACGAGGTGCAACGCATCGCTCACGAAGCCGTGCACCATGGAGCTGCAGCCGACGTGGACCAGGCCCAGCTGGGGCGCGTCGTCGATGGCCTCGTCGAGTCGGGCGGGGATGTCCTCGCCACGCAGGACCTCGATGAGCCGTTCCGCCGAGCCGTGCCCCTCCGTCAGCAGCACCACCCGCCAGCCGTCACCGAGCCATCCCTTGACGTCGGCGAGTGCCCGGGCCGTGTCACCGCGGTAGCCGTCGACGGAGCGGGCGGCCACGGTCGAGCTCTCACCGTCGTCAGGCTCGTCGTCGGCCGCGAACGGGCTCAGCGTCCACCACGGAACTCCGCGCGCGACCGCGAGCGCCCGGACGTGGGCCAGGCTGCGGTACGCAGCCGCACCGAGGTCGATCGGCGTCGCCGCGCCGGCGGCTGCGTTAGCCCAGGACGCCTCGAGGAACTCCTGGCTGGTCGAGAACAGGTCATGCGCCCGGGTGCGCACCCGTTCGGGGTCGAGCACCACGACGTGGCTGTCCTGCGGCATTTGCTCGAGCAGCAAGACCATCTCGTCGACGAGCACGGGGGCGAGCGACTCCATCCCCTCCACGGCGATGCCCTCGGCGAGCTGGCCGAGGACGTCCGCTAGACCCGGGTGCTGCTCGGCGAGCGCGGCCGCCCGCTCGCGGACGTCGTCGGTGAGCAACAGCTCCCGGCACGGCGGCGCCCACAGCCCGTCCTGCGCGATCTCGAGGGACCGCTGGTCGGCCACCTTGAAGAACCTGATCTCCTCGACGGTGTCGCCCCACAGCTCGACGCGCAGGGGGTGCTCGTCGGTGGGCGGGAAGACGTCGATGATGCCGCCGCGGACCGCGAAGTCGCCTCGCTTCTCCACCAGGTCGACCCGCGTGTAGGCAGCAGCAGCGAGTCGCGCGGTGAGGTCGCCGAGGTCGACGTCCTGCCCCGCGTGCAGCTCCACCGGCTCAAGGTCGCCGAGCCCGGCCACGATCGGCTGCAGGACCGCTCGGGCCGGTGCGACGACCACGTGCACAGATCCGTGGCTCGTCTGACCGGACTCGGGGTGCGCCAGCCGGCGCAGGACGGACAGCCGACGCCCGACGGTGTCGCTGCGGGGGCTGAGCCGCTCGTGAGGCAGCGTCTCCCAGGAGGGGAACTCCACCACTGAGTCCGCTGGGAGCAGGTCGCGCAACGCGGCTGCGAGGTCCTCGGCCTCCCGGCCGGTGGCGGTCACTGCCAGAACGGGGCGCCCAGCCCGTGCGGCCACCGCGGCGATCGCGAATGGGCGCACACCCGGTGGCACGGTCAGGTCGAGCTGCACCCGCCCGCCAGCGCGCGCCGCCGTCACTGCCCCACGCAGCGCCGGGTCGCCCTCCTGCTCGTCGAGCAGAACATCGAGCAGGCCGGTCAGGGTCACAAATGGCTCCGGGACGGGGTCAGGGGACAGCACGCCCGCCCGGGACCGCGTTGCGGGCCGGGCGTCACCCCAGAGTACGGGGGCCGGGCAGCAAGCGGAGACGACAGCGTCGCAAGATCACGAAAGACCCCCTGCGTCCCGCCGTCTCGCACGTCGAGCCGCTGACATCGGCTGGGTGGCGCCACCTCTAGGGTCCGGTGCATGGAGGAGCGGGTGCTGCTCGACCCGCGGTCCGGACAGGGTCAGGACCCGACCGTCGGCGAGCACGCGGGTCTGCGGGCTGACGTACGCCGGCTCGGCAACCTGCTCGGCGAGTCCCTGGTGCGCCAGGAGGGGCCGGAGCTTCTCGAGCTGGTGGAACGGGTGCGTCACCTCAGCCGCGGCAACGCTCGCGAGGACACCGGAGCGCTCGCGGCTCTGCTGGAAGGATCCGACGTGGCCACGGCTGCGCTGCTCGTCCGGGCGTTCGGAACCTATTTCCACCTGGCCAACGTCACCGAGCAGGTGCACCGAGCGCGGGCGATGCGCGACGAGCGGCGGTACCAGGGCGGCTGGCTCGCGCAGGCTGCCGAGCGCATCAAGGTGTCCGGGCTGTCCCCTGAGGAGGTCACGGCCCTGGTCAGCCGGCTGGCGGTCAGGCCCGTGTTCACCGCCCACCCGACAGAGGCAGCTCGGCGCTCCATCCTCTCGAAGCGACGACGGGTCGCCGAGCTGTTGGACGCGGTCGACGACCCGCGCGCCGACCGCCGCATCGCCGAGGTCATCGATCTGCTCTGGCAGACCGCCGAGCTGAGACTGGACCGACCGGAGCCACTGGACGAGGCGCGCAACGCGGCCTACTACCTCGACGAGCTGATGCTGCACACGGCGGGTGACGTGTTGGAGGATCTCGCGGAAACGCTCGGCAGCCTTGGCGTGACGCTGCCCGCCACCTCACAGCCGCTGCGCTTCGGCAGTTGGATCGGTGGCGACCGCGACGGCAACCCCAACGTGACGGCGCAGGTCACGCACGACGTACTGGCGCTCCAGCACGGGCACGCGATCCGCGACCTGCAGGTCCTGGTGACCGATCTCCTGGAAGACCTGTCGCCCTCGACCCGACTGGTCGATGCAAGCCCTGAGCTCCTCGCGAGCATCGCGGCCGACTTGGTGGCCATGCCCGACCTCGACCCCCGGGTGCGGCGGATCAATGCCGACGAGCCCTACCGCCTCAAGGGTCGCTGCATCGGCGCCAAGCTCGAGAACACCCGCAGGCGCATCGCCGACGGTGCCTCGCACGTGGTCGGCCGTGACTACCTCGGCACCAGCGAGCTGGTCGACGACCTGGTGCTGATGCGCGACTCTCTGGCCGCCAACCGGGGGGAGCTGGCGGCCCGCGGCCGGGTCGACCGGACCATCCGCGTGGTGTCCGCGTTCGGGCTGCACCTGGCAACCCTCGACGTACGCGAGCACGCCGACGCACACCACCACGTGCTGGGGCAGCTCTTCGACCGGCTTGGTGAGCTGTCCTGGCGCTATGGGGACCTGCCACGGCCGAGCCGCCTCACCCTGCTGCGCAAGGAGCTCGCCGGGCGCCGACCACTGACCCCCCATCCAGCGGTCCTCGACGAGGAGGGCACCCGAACTCTGGCCGTCTTCACCACCATCAGACAGGCGCTGGACCAGCTCGGGCCAGACGTCTGCGAGAGCTACATCGTGTCCATGACCCGGGGCGCCGACGACGTCCTCGCAGCGGTGCTCCTGGCACGGGAGGCGGGGCTGGTCGACCTGCACGCCGAGGTGGCGCGCGTCGGATTCGTCCCGCTGCTGGAGACCACCGAGGAGCTGCGTCAGGCCGGTCGGGTGCTCGACGACCTCCTCGGCGACCCGGCGTACCGCCGGCTCGTGGCCCTGCGCGGCGATGTGCAGGAGGTGATGCTCGGCTACTCCGACTCCAACAAGCAGGCCGGCATCGCCACGTCACAGTGGGAGATCCACCGCGCCCAGCGCCAGCTGCGCGACTCGGCGGTCCGCCACGGCGTACGGCTCCGGCTCTTCCATGGCCGCGGCGGGACGGTGGGTCGCGGCGGCGGGCCGACGCACGACGCGATCCTTGCCCAGCCGTGGGGGACGCTGGACGGCGAGCTCAAGATCACCGAGCAGGGGGAGGTGATCTCCGACAAGTACTCGCTGCCGGCGCTGGCCCGGGAGAACCTCGAGCTGACTCTGGCCGCGACACTGGAGGCGACGGTTCTTCATCGCGAGTCGCGCACCACCGATGACGCCTTACGGCGCTACGACGAGGTGATGGACGCGATCTCCGACGCGGCGCACGCGCGGTACCTCGATCTGGTCCAGCACCCGGACCTCCCCGCCTATTTTCTCCAGTCCACCCCCGTCGAGCTGCTCACTGACCTCAACATCGGAT
>JACCUZ010000054.1 GCA_013698395.1 Sporichthyaceae bacterium | reverse complement strand
GGTCTGGCAGCTGGACTTCAGCGAGTACGAGACTCCGACCGGCGGGACCTGGCGGGTCGCCGGGGTGGCGGACTACTGGTCCAAGTACGAGTTCGGCTGGCACTGGTCCCCGACGGCCAACCAGCACGACGCGATCACCGCGGTCGAGCTCGCCCTGGCCGAAGCCCAGCGACTCCTCGGTGCTGTGCCGCTGGTCGAGCACCTGACCGAGCCCGACACCGGCGAGATCGTCCCGATCACGCTCGTCACCGACAACGGCGGCCCGTTCCGCTCGTTTCGGTTCAGCGCCCTGATCGCCGGCCGGCCCGAGCTGCGACATGTCCGCACCCGGGTGAGGTCACCCGGCCAGAACGGAGTCCGTGAACGGGCGTTTGAGTCGCTGAAGTACGAGCGGCTCTACCGCCAGCCCATCAGCGACGCGCTGGACCTGATTCGCGAGGCCGAGGAACACCGGCTCGAGTTCAACAACATCCGACCCCACGAGGCCCTGAGCTGGCACCGCCCGGTCGAGGTCCACACCCGCGCCGCCGACCCGAGGATCCTCACCTTCCCCGAGCCCGAAGCCCTGCCACTTTCTTGACGCGGGACACCTGAGCCCAAGCCGTCCGTCGGGACGATCTACGGGCGAAACCGCCGACAGCCCGCTGATCCGAAGGTACCTTCCTACCATGACGAAACCGGGGGTACGCAGCTTCATTTTCCTCGCCGCTGTCTTCATCGTGGCGATGATGATCAACCAGCACGACTTCGCGGAGTTCCTGCCGAACTCGCTCGCCACGCAGATCGGCCACAACCGTGAGTCGCTCGGCTTCGTCCTGTTGATGGTCCCGACCATCCAGTGGTTCCGTCCATGGGCTGCTCGGCAGCGCTACGAAGTGGTCATCGTTGGCGTCTACGGGCTCGCGATGGTCTTGTTCGGCTGGTGGATGCTGCACCACAGCGGCTGGTCGACGGACTTCACGACGTACAGCGAGAGCTTCTTCGCCGCGGGGGTGCTGGCCTGGTACGTCCAGCCGCGGCGTCCGCTGCGCTGGGGACCGTGGATGTCGCTCGTGATGTTCGTCCTCGTCGTGGTCTTCTTCAACACCGACCTCGTGCTCGACCAGGCCGAGGACCTCGTGATGATCATGCTGGGCCCGGTCGCCTTCGACGTGTTCGACCGTCGCATCCTCGACCGCAGCGCGCCGGACCGGCCGGGTCTCCGGCTGGGCTGGTGCGTGTCGCTCGTCGTTGCCTGGTTCGTGTTCTGGCGGCTGGCGGCCATCGTTCGACCGGATCTGGCAGGCTCGATCGACTATGGCATCGACTACGCCTACCGCGCCGCCGAGGCCTACTGGGGCATCCTCCTGGTGCACATCTACTTCTCGTACTGGCTGGGTCGTTCGTGGCTGGACCGCAAGCCCAACGCCGCGGACCCAGCGCTGGCCTCACCGCCGAATGGTCAGGAGTCGGCGCAGACCGCAACGGCCTGACGCCTGGCGCCGACTGGTCGACCGGCGCGGCGAGGAACCTGGATACCGGCGGGTGTGCCGTCGTCAGCGCATCCAGCCCGGTGCTCGTCCGAGCAGGTCGGCGAGCTCCTCGTCGTACGGCGCGTAGTGGTCCGCGAGAAACCTGCTCGCGGACTCCGGCATCGGCGACCCCGGTCGGGCATTGTGCCGCTCGATGGCCTCCGGCTCGAACCGGCTGAGACCGAGGAACTCGATCAGCCGGCCGTACTCCTGCTTCGGCTCCGCGAAGAAGCCCTCGCTGTCGAGGACGTGCACCTGGGCGCGGTCGAAGTGCGAGTAGACGCGATCGAGCTGCTCGACGTACTGACCGCGGCGGCGGTAGGTGTGGTGGCGGTGCGCGAAGCTCTCGTAGGAGACGTCGGCCGCCATCCGTTCGTACTCAGCCTCGAGCCGCTCGTCCTCGAGCTCCAACGCGCGCTCGAAGCTGGGCTCGGTCTCGAAGCCGCGCGCGAGCTCGTGCTTGTACGCCGAGTACGCCCGCTCCACCGGGTTGCGCAGCATCACGACGAGCATGACGTCGGGAAGGTCTTTCGCGATCCGCTCGATCGCGAACGGGTGAAACATGTAGTAGGTGCACGCCTCGAAGGCGATCGGCTGGCCGTGCCGGGCGGTACGCAACCGCGCGAGGCTCGAGATCGGGAAGTGGCCGCGGTACCAACCCTCGCTGTGGCCGTAGTTGAACGTGAAGTAGTCGATGCCCTTCTCCACCCCGGGCCGCATCACCTGCGGGTGCTCGGACAACGCCTTGAACATCGTCGTCGTGCCGCAGCGCTGGCCGCCGATGACGAGGAAGTCGGGCATGAGCCGGATGGGTGACGTCACTGCGCCGAGCGCGTTGTACGTCACCCGGGCCGCGGGCTGCAGGGGACTTGGAACCAATTTGCGCAGGCGCATCAGAACTACCTCTCCCCCGTGCTCATCGCTGTCGGTGACACCCGAGATCGGCGTACGGACAAGCCCCAGAGACCCCCACCGTGACTGTCCAAGTCGAACTCGGACCAGGGCAAAGTTTACCGGACGCCGTTGACCTGTCCGGGCATCGCGCAACATCACGGTCGGCGTCGCGTCCGTCACCGCCCTCGCTGCGTGACGGACGACTTGAGCAGAACGGTCATCGTGGCAGCTCCCTGACGCCTAGGCTCGTTTGGTCGAGGGTGCGACGACATCGTGCGACGACAACCGGCGCAGCCGCCGATGACGGCGAAGCCACCAGTGACGGCGAGGAGGACGAGGGGCATGAGGCGGGGTAAGTCAGCCGACGGACCGACTCTCCTCGTCGCGTCCACGGGTGGGCACCTCGAGGAGCTGTACCGGCTCAAGGACTCGCTGGTGCCGGCGTCGCAGGGGGTCGAGTGGGTCACGTTCGACGCGCCCCAGTCTCGGTCCCTGCTCGACGGCGAGACCGTCCACCACGTGCCCTACATCGCGCCCCGCGCCTACCGGGCCGCCGCCTCCTCGCTGACGTCGGCGCGCCGGATCATCCGGACCGGTGGCTACGCGCGTGTGGTCTCGACCGGTTCGGGTATGGCGGTGCCGCTGCTCGCGATGGCGCGCGCGCACGGCACGCCGTGTCACTACATCGAGAGCGCTGCACGATCGCGAGGGCCGAGCTTCACCGGCAAGGTCGTGGCCCGGATCCCGGGGGTTCGGCCGTACACGCAGTACCCCGGCTGGAGCGGCCCGCGCTGGGCGTACCGCGGTTCCATCTTCGACGGGTTCGTTGCCGACAGCCCGATCCGAGTCCGGAGTGAGCCCGCCGCGCGTGTCGTCGTGACGCTCGGCACCATGCGCACGTACGGATTCCGGCGGGCGGTGGAGCACCTCGCGAAGGTCCTCCCGGAGGTGACCACGCCCGATGCCCAGGTCAAGTGGCAGGTCGGTGTGACAGAGCTCTCAGGACTCCAGGTCCACGGCCGCACGTTCGACACGCTGCCGACACACGAGCTCCGTGCGGCCATCGCAGAAGCGGACCTCGTCGTCGCGCACGCCGGCGTCGGGTCAGCACTGACGGCGCTCGAGGCTGGACGGGCACCGGTGCTCCTGCCGAGGTTGCAGGCGCACGACGAGCACGTCGACGACCACCAGACGTACGTCGCCGACGAGCTGTCGAACCGTGGGCTGGCGGTCAGCCGTGACCCTGCCGAGCTCACGGCCGAGGACCTGGTGCTCGCGATGTCGATGTCCGTGCAGCAGACCTCGACGCCTCCGCCGTTCGAGCTGAGCACCTGAGGGAGCGCGGTCGACGAACCTTCAGGGGTGGTGCTCGTACTTGTTCACCCAGCTGTCCTGCCCCGCCTCGGCCACCGCCTCGGTGATGCTCGGGTC
Organism: Sporichthyaceae bacterium; assembly: GCA_013698395.1. Taxonomy (GTDB): domain Bacteria; phylum Actinomycetota; class Actinomycetes; order JACCUZ01; family JACCUZ01; genus JACCUZ01. Next base: position 2,845 of record JACCUZ010000054.1, on the reverse strand, counting down.
CTGGTCGAACCGGTAGTCACAGCCGAGGTGACCGTCATGGTCCCAAAGCGTCACGGCCGCGATCTGCGGGTAGTCGCGCAGAACGTCAGGGATGGCGGTGTACCAGTCCGCCGTCTTCGCCGCGTCGTCCGGATACAAGGCCGAGCCGGCCTCGCTGATCATCCATGGCTTCGTGGGGTCCATGCCGATCCCAGGGCCGACGTCATGGATCCAGGTGCTGACCAGGCGGACGTCCTGCTCGAAGGACGACGCGAGACCGGGTTCGACGCCCGCGCCGCGGCAGCCGGACTGATTGTAGATGTCCCAGCTGATCCAGTCGACGTAGTCGTTGCCCGGCCACAACGTCGCCGCGACGTGGAGGGACGGCGCCCAGCCGAGGATCACCCAGACCCAGACGGCGTTCGTCGCACCCTCCTGCTCGTAGATGTCGTGCAGGTGTCGCCAGGCGGCGACGAACTCAGCGGGAGTGCCGAGGGCCATCCGGGCCGGCTGGTCGACTTCGTGGTCGAACGTCATGAACACCGGATCGTTGATCGACGCGATGCCTTTGGCCTGCTTCCGCAGTTGGTCGTCGTACATGCCAGAGGCCACGTCGGCCCAGGTCCGGCCGGTTGGCTGGTCACCGCTGAAGTCCTGGGACTCGATGGAGATGTGCAGCAGGTGCCCGCTCTCGACGGCCGCCAGGTCTTGCTCATCCGGCACGGTGTCGTTGAGGTCGTGGAACCGGTAGACGAGGTCGAACTGTCGGCCCACCTCGTCCTCGACGCCGTCGAGCGCCTCCTGGGTCGGCTCCTGGGTCGTGATGCCCCAGAGCGCGCCGCACCGCAGGTCCAGCGGCTCCGCCGGCGGACAGCCGGTCGCCTTCGGTGTGCTGCTGTCATCGGTGCAGGCAGCGAGCAGTGCCGCCGCCATGACCGTGACGACAAGAACGCGACAAGACCGCACCACCATGAATTCGTTGCCCGCCACCGGTCTCGTTCGGTAAATCCTCAATGTCGTCTCCGCCATTTGTCAACGGCCAGTTCGTAGTCCCCGCTGGTGGCCAACTGAAAGTCCCCACTCTTCGTGGTTGATCAGCTTGGCTTGATATTGGTTCCTCCTCGTCCTCGAACCTGTTTTATCCGGTAGGAATCGCCGTCGGTGACCACGGTGTGGCAGTGGTGCAAGAGCCGGTCGAGCATAGAGACGGCGGTGGTGTGTTCGTGCAGGAACCGTCCCCAGGATTCGAATGGCCAGTGCGATCCGATGCCGAGAGATCGGCGTTCGTAGGCGGCGGCGGCGACGAACCGGAACAACAGCTGTGCTCCGGTGTCGTCGAGTGGCGCGAACCCGAGCTCGTCGACCAGGACGAGGTCGTTGCAAAGCAGCGTGTCGATGACCTTGCCGACGGAGTTGTCCGCCAAGCCGCGGTAGAGGGTCTCGACGAGGTCGGCGGCGGTGAAGTACCGGACCCGGTGCCCGGCCTCGACCGCGGCGATCCCGAGTGCGACGAGCATGTGGCTCTTCCCGGTCCAGGCCGGCCCGATCAGGCACACGTTCTCGGCTGCCCGGACCCACTCCAACGAGGCCAGGTAGTCGAACGTCGCGACTGGGATCGAGGAGGTAGCGAGGTCGAAGTCCTCGAGGGTCTTGGTCACCGGGAACGCGGCCTGCCGCAGCCTGGTGCGGGCGTTGGAAGCATCACGGGCAGTGATCTCGGCCTCGACCAAAGTGCGCAGGAACTCCTCGGGGTTCCACCGTTGAGTCTTCGCGGTGACCAGCAGCTCAGGCGCCAGGCGTCGCATCGCAGCCATCTTCAGCCGCTTCAACCCCTCGGTGAGATCAGCTGCCAACGGTGGCGGCGACGGCGCGGTCACTCGGGCTCACCTCCCCAACACCGGTTCGCTGCCGTGAGCAGCTTGCAGGGTGAGGATCTCGCCGATCTCACCGCTCAGCTTGGTGACCCCGGCCGCGGCGGCCCCGGTCAAGAACGCCTCCGCGACCGGCCCCAGGCCGAGGAACGCCTTCTCCACGACGGTCCTAGGCCGTGCTGCCCGACGGGGCCGCTCGGGACGCGGGCCGCCGTAGTGGTCATCGAGGATCGAGGTCTCACCCGGTGCCACCAGGGTGTGCTCGGCCAGAAGCTCACCGGTGACCGGCTCCACGACCTGCAGCACACGATCTTGGACGAGCACCGTGACCGTCTTGCTGGTCAGCCGGTTCGGGACCGAGTAGCGGTCCGAGGCGAACCGGATGCACGAGAGCTTGTCGACCTTCCGTGTTGTCGGACGCGCTCCGATCTCGGGCGCAGCGACGGCAGCTCGGCCAGCAGCCCACGCTCGGTGCCCAGCCGCTGGGATGGGATCGCGCAGATCTCCGAATGCTCGAGCCCGGTGACCTCGACGCACCACGAAGCAGCCCGGGCGTTGGCCCCCGACAAGCCACGGGCCAGCCCGGACCCGACGCCCTGCCAGGGGTCGTCGTCGATGCTGAGCCGAACCATCAGGTCGTCCTTGGCATAGCCGACCAGCCGCTCGGCCATCCCCTTGGACTCCGGGTCTTGGGCCTCGCTGAAGTCGGGCCGGAACCGGTAGTGGGTTGCGAACCGGACGTAGTCGGGGGTGGGGACCACGACGTTGGCGACCACCCCGCCCTTCAGGCAGGCCATCGGGTCTGCCAGCACGACCGTGGGGACACCACCGAGGACCTCGAAGCACTCAGCCAAGAAGCCGAGCGTCGTGGCGGCCTTCTCGTCGCCGGCGAACCAGACGAACCGGAACCGCGACCATGCCAGCACGGCACAGAACACATGGACCCCGTCCAGGACACCCCAGTCGATGTTCAGCCTCTCTCCGGGCGCCCAGAC
>JACCUZ010000039.1 GCA_013698395.1 Sporichthyaceae bacterium | reverse complement strand
CCGCCGAGCCGCGCCGGGCTGTCCATCGACGAGGCCGCCACCGTCGACGCCGCCCAGGCCCGGTCGTGGAGCCCCCTGGAGTTGGCCGACGCGCTCGTCGGGGCCGACCGGGTTCGACCGGTGGTTTCCGTCGACCGGCAGGCTCTGCGGACGGCGGTCGGGCGAGTCGCAGCTCAGGTGGACCGTGCTGCGGAGGACGGTGACGTGCAGTTCACCCGCGCGGGACAGGTGCGGGCAGTCGAGCCGGTGACCGGTGTTCGGCTGGACCAGGACGCGGCACGGACGGCCCTGGTCGAGGCCTACCTCACCGGTGCGCACCGTCGCGGGGCTCCGGTCGACCTCCCCGCCCAGCTCACGGAACCGGACATCGACGGGGCAGAGGTGGACCGGGTCGTCAGAGAGGTCGCTGGGCCGGCGGTCTCGGCGCCCGTCGAGGTCACGGTCGAGGGCACCACGGTGCGAGTGCCGCCGACCGCGATCGCCCGGTCCCTGACCTTCGCCGCCGGCGTGACCGGCCGGCTCGAGCCACGGCTCGACGGCGAACGGCTGCACACCGCCGTCGCCGAGCCACTGGCGGCGGTCGAGCAGCCCGCGACGGACGCAAGCTTCGACGTGTCCGGATCCAGGCCGCGGGTCGTCCCGTCCCAGCAGGGCCGCGAGGTGCTGCCGGAGTCCCTGGCCCTCGCGGTGCTGCCCGTGCTGGCCGAGACGGGCGCAGACCGGACGGCAACGGTGCGCCTGGAGGTGAGCGAGCCGGAGATCAGCACCTCCGCCGCACGGGCGCTCGGGGTGCGTGAGCTCGTGTCCAGCTTCACGACGTACTACCCCTCGGATTTCCCCCCGCGTCTCACGAACATCCACCGAGCTGCAGAGCTCATGGACGACACACTGGTGCTGCCAGGCGAGACGTTCAGCTTCAACGACACGGTGGGCGAGCGGACCCCGGAGCGGGGGTTCGCGGCCGGGTTCATCATCGACAACGGCCGGCTGGAGGTGGACTTCGGCGGTGGCGTGTCGCAGCTGGTGACGACGGTGTTCAACGCGGCGTTCTTCGCCGGCCTGGAGATCGTGGAGCACAACCCCCACAGCTTCTACATCTCCCGCTACCCAGAGGGCCGCGAGTCGACGATCGCGTGGGGTGTGAAGGATCTACGGATCCGCAACGACAGCGAGCACGGTGTCTTTCTCACGACCAGCTACACCGACAGCTCGGTGACCGTGCGGGTCTGGGGCACGAAGCGGTTCCGGATCGAGACGACCAAGTCGCCGCGGTACGACATCACGCCCTTCCGCGTCGAGTACGACCCTCGACCCCCCGGCGTCGACCAGGGCGACTGTGTGGCGACCGAGGGCGTGCCAGGCTTCCGGGTGGTGGTGACCCGGCTGTTCTACGTCGGCGACCAGCTCGTCCGGTCGGAGGAGTTCCGCACGAAGTACGAGCCGGAGAACGAGGTGCTCTGCGGCGTCTCCGGTCCCTGACCGCCATCGAAGGCGGGACCGTCCGCTCAGCCGTTGGCCGGCGCCCGGTAGCCGTAGGGGTGGTGGGTGACGTAGCCCAGCCTGGCGTACAGCCGAAGTGCCGCGTCGTTTGCGGCGCGCACCTGTAGGTACGTCGAGAGCGCTCCCCGGTCCGATGCCCACGACAGAAGCGACCCCATGACCGCCGAGCCGATGCCGGACCGTCGCGCAGCAGGGGCCACGTCGACAGAGGTGATCCCCGCCCAGCCCTCCTCGACCGACACGCGGCCGATGCCGACCGGCTCATCGCCGCGGAGGAGCGTCGCGAAGCCCACTACTGGCGGGCCGGTGAGGATCGCCACGTGCGCCTGCGGATCGGCCTCGTCCAGGTCGTGCATCAGCGAGAGCCAGTCCGCCGACGGCACCGGCTCGACGACCGAGCGCAGGTCAGCTGGGTCGGCCAACCCGGCGAGCACCCGGTCGATCGGGGCGACCTGGACGATCGTCACGTGCAGCCTCGACCATCCCAGGTCGGCCATGGGGCGGTTCGCCGGGTCAGTCAGGGGCAGCTGAAGCAGCGGGGGAAGCGAGCGCTCGGCGTACCACTGGTGCACCCGGTCCAGAGCCTCGGGGACCGGGCAGCCAGGGTCACCCACCGCCATCGCGGAGTTGGCCCGGCCCGTGATGCCGCCGTGGGCTCGGAGCGCCCAGTTCCCGAGCATCGACGTCTCGCGCGCGGGCCAGCCGGCCCAACAGACCCGTTGCATGTCGGCCGCCGACAACGTCGGCACGGCCCAGCCGGTGCGGACCGGAGCTGGTGGCACCACTTTCGCGGCAGTCACCGTCGAGGGGTCGAGGCGCGCGACCTCGCCGGAGGCGCGCAGCACGGTCCACCCCTCGTCGGAGAGGTCGAGCAGGTGGCCCACGACGTCGGTCAGGCCACCGTCAACGGTGCGCCGCACGCTGACGCGACGGCCGACGGCGCCGGAGTCGAGGGTGACCACCGGGGAATTGTTCCCGACCACCCGGCAGCGACGGAGATCCGGGGTACCGACGACATCACGCGACCGTTGAGGGTGATACTGGTTGCGGGCAGCTGTGCCCGCAGCCGATCCCGCAGCAGGAGGAACCGACCGTGACCTACGTCATCGCGCAGCCGTGCGTGGACCTGCTCGACAAGGCATGCATCGAGGAGTGCCCGGTCGACTGCATCTACGAAGGCAAGCGGATGCTCTACATCCACCCCGACGAGTGCGTCGACTGCGGCGCGTGCGAGCCGGTCTGCCCGGTCGAGGCGATCTTCTACGAGGACGACACGCCGGAGCAGTGGAAGGACTACTACAAGGCGAACGTCGAGTTCTTCGACGACCTGGGCTCGCCTGGTGGGGCCGCCAAGATGGGCAAGATCGACAAGGACCATCCGTTGATCGAGGCGCTCCCGCCGCAGTCCCAGGACCACTGAGGCACCGCGGGCCGGCGGTGGCCGCGAGCGGGGTCGCCGCCCGCCTGCCCGACTTCCCCTGGGACCTCCTCGCGCCGCACGCCGCCATCGCTGACCGGCATCCTGATGGGGCCGTCGACCTCTCGGTCGGTACGCCGGTGGACCCCACCCCGGATGTCGTCCGATCCGCGCTGTCCGCAGCCGCGGACGCACCCGGCTACCCGCAGACCGCCGGTAGCCCCGAGCTCCGGCGCGCGGTGGTGTCGTGGTTCGCCCGCCGCCGGGGGGTGCCGGGCCTCGACCCGGCCGCCGTACTCCCGACGATCGGGTCCAAGGAGATGGTGGCCTGGCTTCCGACGCTGCTCGGGCTCGGCACCGGCGACGTCGTGGTGCACCCCGAGATCGCCTATCCCACCTACGACGTGGGCGCCCGCCTCGCCGGCGCCACACCGGTGGCCGCCGACGGCCTGACCTCGCTCGGCCCCGCCCCGGTGCGCCTGCTATGGCTCAACTCGCCGTCGAACCCGACCGGTCGCGTGCTGCCCGTTGACCACCTGCGCAAGGTCGTCGCCTGGGCCCGCGAACGCGGTGCGGTCCTCGCCTCGGACGAGTGCTACGCGGAGCTCGGCTGGGCCGCTCACGCACCGCCGGTGTCGCTCCTGCATCCCGACGTCTGCGGTGGCTCGCACGAGGGGCTGCTCGTTCTCTACTCGTTGTCCAAGCAGTCCAACCTTGCCGGTTACCGCGCGGCCTTCGTCGCCGGCGACCCGGCCCTGGTCGCGAGCCTGCTCCAGGTGCGCAAGCACGCGGGGATGATCATGCCGGCCCCGGTGCAAGCGGCGATGGTGGCTGCGTTGGGCGACGACGCGCACGTGGCCGAACAGAGGGAGCGGTACGCCGTACGCCGCGCCGTCCTGGTCGATGCCTTCGCCGCGGCGGGCTTTCGCGTCGAGCAGTCCGACGCGGGGCTCTACCTCTGGGTGACTCGTGACCAGAATTGCTGGGACACCGTCGCCGATCTCGCCGCGCGGGGCGTGCTGGTCGCTCCGGGTGCCTTCTACGGTCCCGCCGGCGTGCGCCACGTCCGGGTCGCCCTGACCGCACCGGACGAGCGGGTCGCTGCTGCGGCCGAGCGGCTGACGGCCTAGCGGCGCACCGATCCCGGTCGAGATCAGCGCCCCTCGATGACGTCGAGGTGCACATGGTCCTCGTGCAGGAGCACCGGGTTGGCCGTGTCACCGTCGGGGTGGCGGTAGTCACGCCACCCCTCGAGCGAGCGGGTGGCGGTCCAAAGTCGCCGGTCGAAGATGACCGTCGCCAGGCCGAGCCGCTGCGCGTGTGCCACCGACCATTGGGCCAGCTGCCAGCCGAGGCGCTGGTTGACCTGCGACACGGGCCGGAAGAAGACGTCGACGGCTCGGCCCTCGTAGTGCGCGGAGCCGTCGATGTGCCCGCTGCGCACTCCCTCGGGCGAGAACCCGCCGAGAACCTGCTTCCCGAACACCGCCCGCATCTCGGTGCGCAACACGTCGGCCCGTGGGGTGAGGCCGAGCTCGCCGGGTTCCTCACGGGCGAGATCGGGCTGCAGCGGGACTGCGCAGGTCAGTGCGTCGCCGTCGTACCCGAGCAGTGCTTCGGCTATCCCGATGGCCTCCTCGTCGGGAGTCGCGACGTCGGGAAGGGCGCGGTAGATCGAACGTGCTTCTCGCGGACTCACGGACTGAGGGGGATCTCGCCCCTCCAAGGTGGTGAGGCCACGGTCCACGGCCTCGGCGACCCCGTTGACGGATGCCCCGATCCGGGTGCCGACACCGGCGACGGTGGTTGCTGTCATTGCGTGCTCGGCTGACCAATCGAACGTGTTCCCACTGACAGTGACAGTGCAGGGTGGCCCGGCCCTCAGGCCGAGGACGGTGCCGAGGGGAGTACGCAGCAGGACGTACGCCACGACCAGGCCGATCAGGACGAGCAGCCCGGTGGCGACGGTCACCCGGCCGCGCCGGGTCAGTGCCATGTGGGTGCCAGCGAAACGGAACCTCGACGCGCCACGGCTCAGTCGTTGGCGTGCAGGGCGGCGTTGAGGTCCCCCCAGCTGCCCTGCCGAGGAATGGCCTCGACCGCGCCGGAGATGCTGTTGCGCCGGAACAGCAGCTTGTCGCGACCGGAGAGCTCATAGGCCTTGCGCACGGAGCCGTCTGGCAGGGCCACTTTGGTGCCGGCGGTGACGTAGCAGCCGGCCTCCACGACGCAGTCGTCTCCGAGGGAGATGCCGATGCCGGCGTTGGCTCCGATCAGGCAGCGCTCGCCGACGGAGACGACCTCCTGGCCCCCGCCCGACAGGGTGCCCATGATCGAGGCGCCACCTCCGATGTCGGACCCGTTGCCGACGACAACACCCGCGCTGATCCGGCCCTCGACCATCGACGCGCCCAGCGTCCCGGCGTTGAAGTTGACGAAGCCCTCGTGCATGACTGTGGTCCCGGAGGCGAGGTGGGCGCCCAGCCGGACGCGGTCCGCGTCGGCGATGCGCACCCCGCTGGGCACCACGTAGTCGACCATGCGCGGGAACTTGTCGACGCCGAGGACCTGCACTGGCCCGCGCCGCAGCAGCCTGGCCCTCGTGCCCTCGAAGCCTGCGACCGCGCAGGGACCCCGGGTGGTCCAGACGACGTTGGCCAGCTTGCCGAAGATGCCGGTCATGTCCAGCCCGTGCGGGGCTACCAGGCGGTGGGACAGCAGGTGCAGCCGCAGCCACACGTCGACGCCGTCCTCCGGCTCGGCGTCGAGCTCGACGGTCCGGCGCACCACCTCGCGGGTGGTGTCGCGGTCCTCGTCGTCGCCGACCAGCTCTGCCAGGCCCGGCCCCACCTCGCCGTCCGGGACCGGACCACCAAGAGCGGGCTGCGGGAACCAGACGTCGAGCACCGTGCCCGAGCCTCGGTGGACGGTCATCAGCCCGACGCCGTACGCCGACCGCGCCTCACCTCCCGCTGGCCGCACCTCGCCGCCCGCCGGCTGCACCTCGCCGCCCGCCGGCTGCACCTCTTCGCCCACCGGCCGCACCTCGCCTCCCATGCGGTCAGCCTGCCAGAGCGCTCCCTGACCCGCGGACACAACCGGGGCTGGTGAGACGCAGGTGACCGCATTTCCCTCACACCGGTCGACTGGCGTACCGGATGTGTCTGGGAGCCAGCAGCGGGGCGGTCGTAAGGTCTGCCGGGTGCCCCTGGACCTCTCGCTCGATGCTCCTGCGCTGACCATCGCCCTGTGCGACGTCGAGTCCGTCAGCGGCGGCGAAGGCCCCCTCGCCGACGCCGTCGAGGCAGCGTTGCGGTCGATCGACTACCTCGAGGTCGACCGCGACGGGGATGCCGTCGTCGCGCGCACCTCATTGGGGCGCTCCGAGCGGGTCGTCCTCGCCGGCCACATCGACAC
>JACCUZ010000031.1 GCA_013698395.1 Sporichthyaceae bacterium | reverse complement strand
ATTCGCCTGGACCGGTGCTCATCCACTGCCACGCAGGCCGCGACCGCACAGGAATGATCGCCTCAATGTTGCTGGCGCTGGCGAACGTCGAGCCGGACGCCATCGCTGATTTCTACGAGCGCGGCTTCCGGGGCGCGGGCAGCCATCGTGGTCACGGCCTCGGATACGACGCTGACTCGGGACAGTGGCGACTCGCCGACGACCGAGAATGGGCCCCAGACGAACTCACGGAGGCACTGGCGGACCGCAGGACCGCACTACTTCAGTGGCTGCGAGGAACAGACATCGTCAAGTACCTGCGAGATGCAAGCATGCACACCGGACAAATCCTCAAGTTGCAGAGAATGTTCGACTGAAGGAGCCGTCAGCACAAGCCGTCGACCGCCCGTCCGCTCATGCCGCGAGTCGCGGTCCTGCCGCTCATAGAGCTTCCATGACCGGGAGATCGACGCCCCGACACCAGTGCCAGACAAAGACTCTCGGGCTCCTTCACCAACCATCAATAGCGTCGTATCAGAGCGTCCGGCCGGGTTCTCCGGCGTCCGGAACATGCCCTGGCTCCTGCTCGCCGCCTCAGATCAACTGGTCGCCAGCGTTCGCGTTTCGTCTCGGCCTGATGATCTTGTACTCGTGTCGACGTCAGAACGGTTTCCGCCCTCGTGCGCGCCACGGCGGTGAAGTCCCGGCGAGGCGTTGCAGATGCTACGAGCCCAGATCGTGTCAGCCCGCGAAGAGCTGCGCGACCAGGTCCGCAACCGACGTGGGTATCGATGCCGCCCACGACTCGACGCGGGAGTTCCTGACCGAGATCGGGATGACAGCAGGCTCGGCAGCGGGCAGTGTGGTCATGTCGTTCCTTCCGGTTCGGACGGACAGGAGCGGCGCGGCGCTCCACCGAACCGGCGGACAAGACAGTGACGGGCGGCCTGTTGGCGCAGGCTCTCCTTAGGTCACAAGGTCGACGAGGCAGGGCGCCTCACCAGATGCTCCCGGGCGAGCGACAGATCCGAGGAAGACAACCCACGTCATCGGAACTGCGGGTCAGGACGCCCGGGAGCACCTGGGTTCAGCCCTGCGGCGCGTTCCGCCGCAGGGTGCCGATCGCGGCTCCGTTGAGGCTGAGTCGGGTGGTCAGCACGACACCGGCGTTGGCGAGGGTGTTCGACGCGAAGCACATGGTGTCCGCACGTCCGGCCAGGTCGAGAATCCTCTCGACCGGTTCGTCGGTCTCGATGGTCACGTCGTAGCCGACGTTGCGGAACGCCCCGTCGACCAGCACGCGGTCGAACCGTCCCACCGCTGTCACGCTGAGCTTGGCCAGGTCGACGCCGTCGGCGATCGCGGCGGAGACGTAGTGGTTCGCCAGGCATGCCGCCGCGCCGGCGAGGAAGTACGCGAGCGGGTTCGGTGCCGTGTCCGTCCCGCCGCGCGCCGTTGGCTCGTCCACGACGAACTCGAAGTCACGCTTGCGCACCCGGAACGGGCCGGAGCCGGGCCCGATCCAGTCCACCGTCACCCGGTCGGCTGCCATCGTGCCTGGTGCCGCCTCCCGTCTCGACTGGAAGTCCTCGATGACCGCTGCGCGGAAGTCTGGGTCCATGGGCCACAGCATGCACCGGCCCTGGGGGAGCCGCCGTCGACGAGCCGGGCCGCGGCTCAGCCGTGGGCGGGCAGGGCATGGCAGACGGCCGAGTCCGCCGGCCAGTCCGTCGGCAGCGCGAGGTCCCACAGGACCCCGGGCCGCCGCGTCGCCGACCCGATCTCGGCGATGACCAGGTCGACGGCGGCGGGGTGCCACTGTGAGCCGGCGTGCTCCCGAAGCACCGCAAGGGCCCGCTCGGGTCCCATGCCCTCACGGTAGTGCCGGGCGTGCGCCATCGCATCGAAGGCGTCGCAGACGGCGATGATGCTCGCGTCCAGCGGGATCTCGTCCCCTCGCAATCCGTCGGGGTAGCCGGCGCCGTCGTGGCGCTCGTGGTGGGCGCGGACAAGCCTCGCCACCGCGGCCAGCCCCGGCACGGCGGACAGCATCCGCTCCCCGGCGCTGGAGTGGGCCCGCATGATCGCGGTCTCGTCGTCGGTGAGCCGGCCCGGCTTGGTGAGGATGTCGTCGGGGGTCTCGAGCTTTCCGATGTCGTGCAGGATGGCAGCGAGGCCCAGGTGGCGCAGTCGCGGCGCCCCGAGCCGGGCTCGCTGCCCGGCCCGGACGGCCAGTTCGGCCACCCGGACGACGTGGTCCCGGGTGAGCCGATCCTTGGTGTTCAGGTCGGCGACGAACCGTTGCACGATTGGCGAGAGGCCGAGTCGCAGCGCGACAAGGGGGTCGCGGGTGAGCACCGGAGCCAGGATGTCGGTCACCGACCGGCCCTGCCGGTGGCCGATCGCCACAGCGACGCTTGCACCGAGGACACCGAGGATGTCGAGCAGGTGCGCCAGCCACCAGCCGACGGTGAACGGGCGCTGTCCGACCCAGACCAGCCCAGACAGCCCGAGCGAGGCGATCCCGATCGCCGCCGCGAGCGAGGCAACCCGGCGGCCGACCCAGTAGAGCTCCAGCTGCCCCCAGGAGATCCACAGCGCGACCGCCAGGCTGAGCACACCGACGACGGCCACGACGGGAGCTCCCATCCGGGCCTCCGGCACCTGCGTCGGGCGAGCAAGCAACCAGACCGTCAGCCCGGTGGCGGCCACCAACGAGCCGATGGCCCAGCCGCGCCACCGTCGAGCCACCCACCGCGCGAGCCCGGTGTCGGCGAGGACCAGCGGGAAGGCGACGACCAGGGCCGCGGGCAGTGCGAGGAAGATCGAGGTCGTGACCGCGGCGGACGGGCCGTACAGCACCCCCGGTGCGGTCAGTCCGTGCACCAGACCGAGCTGGGACTGCACCATCAGGGCAGCCCCGAGCAGGCCGACCTCAGCGACCCCGTCGCGCCACCCGACGACCAGGGTCCACAGGGCGCCGAGGTAGCAGCCGCCGGCACCGATGGTCACCAGCCAGAACAGCCCGTGGGCGGAGGTCCAGGTCGTCGCGGACAGCGGCCCACGCAGCGTGGCCAGCAGCAAGGCTCCCAATCCGAGGACGCTCACCGACCACAAGGCCAGCCCAGGCCGGGCGTCCTCCGTGCACGCTGTCACCTGGCTGGCATCGGCACGACGCGCACGTGGCTTGACACCCCGGACGCCTGCCCGACGACCAGCTCAGCCGCGGTGTCCGGGGCAGCCGCACAACCGCGCAGGGCCGGGCACCAGGACGCCGCCCGACGACCTCGTCGTCGAACTTGTGCCGCAGGACGATTCCCCCGAGAACCTGGCCGTCCTCCACGATCCATCGGGGTGAGCCGCGTCTCTCGTCCGGGCACGGAGTTCCGACCGGATGTGTCAATCGAATCCGCTCATGGACCCAGGTGGCGAAGCCGCCGGGTGAGTCCACGTCGTTGCCGCCCCCTAGACAAAGCCGTCCACGTAAAGCCCGGGACCCCGGTCGTCCTGGCAGTCCAGGAACGACGGGTGCAGGCGGGTGATTCAGGCACTCGGCAACGGTAGTCACCCCGCACACCGCAACACGAACCCCGGCCAGGCTCTGCAAAGATCGCCCGCGCATGCCGCGAGTCGCGGCGCCTCCATGACGGGAGCCCCCCCCCACATCAGCGCCAGGCAACCACTCTGCGGCGTCTTCACCAACCATCAATAACGTCGTACCAGGCGGTCCGTTCGCGCCCCGCCGCCTGCTGCGACGGCCGCTACCTCTCCCCCCGCGTTGACGCCGCCCCCGGCTCCTCGGCCTGTGATGATCTTCCGACTTTG
>JACCUZ010000022.1 GCA_013698395.1 Sporichthyaceae bacterium | reverse complement strand
GTCTCACCGACATCTCTCTACGAGGCGGCGCACCACGTCTTCATCGGGGTCGCGGTGGCCGCCGCACTCGCCTTCGCGGCCCTGGCACTTGTGCCGCGCCGCACCCGCCCGCTGGTCTTCGACGAAGCCCCCGAGACGTCGGCCTCTACCCTGGCGTCATGACCGGGACAGCAGCTGGCGGCGCGGACACGGCCACACTCGAGCATGAGCTCGAGCAGCACCGAATCGAGCTCACCGCGTACTGCTACCGGTTGCTCGGATCGTCGTTCGAGGCGGAGGACGCGGTCCAGGACACGCTCGTGCGGGCCTGGAAGGGGTACGACCGGTTCGAGGGCCGCGCATCGCTGCGCTCCTGGCTCTATCGCATCGCCACCAACGTCTGCTTCGACCAGCTCGACGGCAGGTCGCGGCGGGCGAGGCCGATGGACCTGGGGCCGGCGCTCACGGCCGACGCCACCCTCGGCCCCCCGCTCCCGGAGTCCTCCTGGATCCAGCCGGTTCCCGACGATCGGGTCGTGCCGGAGACCGGCGACCCGGCGGAGCTGGCGGAGCTGCGCGAGACGGTGCGGCTCGCCTTCGTCGCGACGCTGCAGCACCTGCCGCCGCGGCAGCGGGCGGTGCTGATCCTGCGCGAGGTGCTGCAGTGGCAGGCCGCAGAGGTGGCCGACCTGCTCGGGACGACCGCGGCGTCGGTCAACAGCCTGCTTCAGCGGGCGCGGGCCACCCTCGCCGACAAGGGGGTCACCGACTCGGACCCGCAGCGGCCGCTGGACGACGAACAGGACGAGCTGCTCTCCCGCTACGTCGACGCGTTCGAGCGCTACGACCTCGACTCGCTCACCTCGCTGCTGTACGAGGACGCCACCTGGACGATGCCGCCCTACGAGCTGTGGCTGCAGAGCCACGAAGACATCCGGCGCTGGTGCCTGGGGCCAGGCGCCGGGTGCCGGGGTTCCCGGCTGCTGGCGACGCGGGCCAACGGCTCGCCGGCATTCGCCCACTACAAGCCGAGCGCCTCCGGCCTGGGCCACGACGCGTGGTCCCTGCAGGTGCTCGAGGTGTCCGGCGACCGGATAGCCGGCATCACCTTCTTTCTCGACACAGCGCGGTTCTTCCCGATCTTCGGACTGCCCCTGACCCTCGAGCCCTCCCACGGCGGAGTCGCACCGGCCTGAGGTCGCTGGCGGGCGCATCGAGATCTTCCGTTTCCACTACGGCGGTTCCCGCCTACAGTGCTCGCTGTCGAGCAGTTCCCTCTTTCGAGAAGGAGGTGGCGGCCATGAGCGGTCGCGTCGTGCACTTCGAGATCCCCGCTGACGACCCCGCGCGGGCGCAGGACTTCTACCGCTCAGCCTTCGGCTGGCAGATCAACTCGATGCCGGACATGGGGTACGCCATGCTGAGCACGACCGCGACCGATGAGCAGGGGGCGCCCTCCGAGCCGGGTGCCATCAACGGCGGGATGCTCAAGCGGGAGTCACCGGTGACCACGCCGGTCATCGTCATCGACGTCGACGACATCGACAAGGCACTGGAGATGATCAACTCCCTCGGTGGGTCAACCGTCCAGCCGAAGAGCTCGGTGATGGACATGGGGTTCGCTGCCTACTTCAAGGACAGCGAGGGCAACCTGATGGGCCTCTGGCAGACCGCCAGCTGAGCCGGCGACCATCGGTCAAGCGCCGAGCGCCCGCGACACCACCGTCCCACGGGAACTGGCAGACGTCTTCGCGAAGATCGACTTCACATGGTCGTGCACAGTGTGCTCGGAGAGGACCATCCGGCGGGCGACCTCCCGCGTGTCACATCCGACCACCAGGTGATCGAGCACTTCCCGCTCCCGAGCGCCGAGTCCGTATGCCCGCGCGAAGACAGCGGCTCTCGCCCGGGGTGGTGTCACCTCGATGGTGACGGCGATGTCGCCCTGATCCGCGGGCGCCGAATCCCCGATCCGGGCCGCTCGCAACGTCACCCACAGCCCGCCCGAGAGGTGGACCCGCGCTGACGGCACGTTCGAGTCGACGCCGGCCTCGACCGCCAGCAGCTGCGCGGCGACGTGGTAGGCGCTGGCCGGGATGGGCGGCGCGTCACCCGACGGTGGCACCAGCACCCGCAGGTACTCCTGGGTCTGCGGTGTCTGGGTGCGCACGTCCAGTGCAGCGGAGAGCAGCAGCACCACCGGACCGAGGGCGGGTGCCGGGTGGCTCTCGATCTCGAACGTCGCCGCCTGGCTGCGGCGCAGAGCTGCCGTCACGGGAGGTGCCGCTCGAGTGAGATACGACGCCTCGGGCGCGCCGAACCGCGCGGAGTGTCCCGACCGCCACAGCTCCAGGAAGCCCCAGCAACCGAACTGGTCGGCGAAGACCACTGACGCCACGTCCCCGACGCCGTGGGAGCTGAGAAGCTCCCGCCACAGCAGGCTTCGGTCCGGTTTCCCGCACGTTGCCTCCTGCAGCAGCGCTACAGGGGTCGGGCCCAGCGTCGTCCAACGGTTGACGGTTGTGAGGTACTTCAGGCGGATCAGTCTGGGCAGCTGTGGGAGAAGTGGAGCAGGGACGTCGGCCAGCGGGAGGGAGCCCACCGCGGTCTCTGGATCGGTGAGGACCCAGGCGTACGAGTCGAACGGGACCGCCCGTCGAAGCTCCTCGACCAGCTGCAAGCGCAACGCCAGTGCATCGAGGCCCCGAGCGCAGACCCGCTCGACGCGGGCGAGCGAGCGCGAATGCGCCTCCCCGGGCATGGAGCGGACCCTACGGGATCCGGGAGCTGCGGCCGCGGGCCGGCAAATCCCCCAGGATCGGGGGATAGGCGTCCGTCGGCACCCGCTTCTAGCGTGGCGAGCGACCGACTGTTTCCCCATCCCGGAGGCACCCATGACCACCCTGCACATCGAGCACCCGATCACCGACTTCACCGTGTGGAAGGCGGCGTTCGACCGGTTCGCTGACCAGCGCACGGCACGCGGGGTCCGAGAGCACCGCATCCAACAGCCGGTCAACGACCCGCGCTACGTCGTCCTCGACCTCGACTTCGCGACCACCACGGAGGCTGAAGGCTTCCTCGACTTCCTCCGAACCACGGTCTGGTCCTCGCCAGACAGGTCACCCGCACTGGACGGCACCCCGACCGCGATGATCCTGCAGCCTGCGGCGGCCAACTGATTCGGCGGCACGTGCGGACTGATCCCGCTGACGCTGGCCCCGGACGGCTGGGACAGGAGTGACGCACCCAACGTCACTCCTGACGTCACCAGTCACGGATGTGTGGGGGAGTCGCGAGGTCAGCGGCGCCGGCTGAGAGCGGCCAAGGCCGCACCGGATGCGGCCGCGGCCGCGATCTCCACCGGCCACCGGTGCGTCGCCTCGGTCTGGATCGCCGAGTGCGCACGGTCGAACCAGGGCGGAAACGGCGATCGGCCGAAGAACTGCCGGCCAGGCTTGTCGATGTCGGGCAGGCACGCTCCGAAGATGCCGGCCAGCACCGGCAGCAGATGGCGGCGAGGAGTCGCCCGCGCGATTGCGTAGATCGTTGCCAGGCCCAGGAGTCCGTCCGGAACGGCGATCCGCATCAGGTGCTTCGGGTCGACCCCGAAGTGGGGCACGGAGTCGAGGACGAAGTGCGACAC
>JACCUZ010000009.1 GCA_013698395.1 Sporichthyaceae bacterium | reverse complement strand
TGGCCGAGCACGGGACGGTCTCCAACGCTGCCCGCGACCGACTCCTCGTCACGAACGGTGTCGTCGAAGTGATCGCGGAGGTAAGCGAGTCCGATGCCGAGGAGCAGCCCGATGGCACCGGCGAGCGCGGCGATGCGCAGCGGCTGGGGCGACGACGCAGACGTCGGTGTCACCGCGGGAGTGACCACCTCGGCCTGGTTGGAGTCCAGGCCTGCCTCGCGCAGTGCAGCGGCCCGCGAGTCAATGGCCAGCCGGCGCTCGGCGATCAGCTTGCGGCGTTCGGATGCCACCTTGATCCGCTGCCGCGGCGAGTCGGTGTCGGTGTCGTCGAGCCTGTCGGCCAGCCTGGCGACCTGCCGGTCCAAGGTGGCGATGCGGGTGTCGAGCGTCTCGACCTGCGCCTCTGCCTCGACGTCGGTGGAGTCGATGTAGGCCTGTGCCATCGTGTTCGCGATGTCGGCAGCCTCGTCGGGGTCGTCGCGAGTGACCGCGATCGTCATCACCGCAGCGCCGCTGGAGTCCGGCTCGACGGCCACGGTCTCGAGGAAGTCCGGTGCCGTCTCCTGGAGGTTCAGGGTGTCGATCACCTCGTCGGCGACCAGCACCACCGTCCGGGCCTGGGTGGCGACCTCCTCCGGGGTCGGAGCCTCCCCGCCAACCGCCGGCGCCAGCAGCACCTCTGTCTCGGCGTCGTAGGTGGGTGTGGCCAGGAACGACACCAGCAGTCCCAACCCGATGGCCACCACGACGGTGACGGCGACGACACGCCATCGCCGTCGCAGCACCCCCACCTGGTCGCGCAGCTGGATCGCGTCGGTGCTCACAAAGCCTCCCCACACGGGACGTCGTCTTGGTGGACCGGCGACCCATCGGAAAGGGTGCCGGGCCAGACTAACCGGATCGCGCGCACGTCGAGAACCGATGGCAGAAAGTCACCCCGACAGCTGCCTCCGTAGTGCCCTGGGCGATCCTACGGTGATGAACGCACCGCTTCCCCACGCGCCTGCCGATGTCACGGCCGACGACCACCGCCTGGCCGCTTGGCTGGCAACTGTCGCCGGCGCCCGGCTGGAAGAGGTGCGCGAGCAAGGTCTGGAGGGCCGCGAGCTCAAGGACGCCGGCGACCGCAGCAGCCACGAGCTGTTGATGGAGCTGCTCGATGTGCACCGCCCTCACGACGCCGTGCTGTCCGAGGAGGGCAAGGACGACCCGGTCCGGCTGACCTCGAAGCGGGTCTGGATCATCGACCCGCTCGACGGGACGCGGGAGTTCTCCGAGCCGCCGCGCGACGACTGGGCGGTGCACGTCGCGCTGTGGCAGGACGGCGAGCTGACCGCTGGTGCGGTGGCCCAGCCGGGGCTCGCGACAACCTTCGGCACCGGACAGCCACCGGCGGTGCCGCCATCGACGTCGGACCGGCCGCGGATCGCGGTGAGCCGCACCCGACCGCCGGCGTTCGTCACCGACCTGGCCGAGCGGCTCGGTGCCGAGCTCGTCCCGATGGGCTCGGCGGGTGCCAAGGTGCTCTCGGTGGTCCGTGACGTGACCGATGCCTACGTGCACGCCGGCGGCCAGTACGAGTGGGACTCTGCGGCTCCGGTGGCCGTCGCGCGGGCGGCCGGCCTGTTCACCAGCCGGATCGACGGCACGCAACTGGTCTACAACCGGCCCGACCCCTTGCTCCCCGACCTGATCGTCTGCCGCCCCGAGCTGGCCGAGCAAATCCTCGCCTTCACCCGTGGCCTCGAGGTCTGACCGCACGGTCAGCGGCAGGTATCGGAGCCGGAGTCGAGAGTCGCGCCGTCAGTGGTGACGTACCGCCAGCCGTACCCGGTGGGGGAGACCTTCACGAACAACACCCCATGGTCACCACTGTGCCGGTACACCGAGCCGGTGGCCTTGTTCGCGCGGAACCCACGCAGCTCGGCCCCCCCGGTGCCGACGACAAAGGAGCGGATCCCGTCCGAGGTCACGTTGCCGTCGTCGTCCATCTTGGCGAATCGCTCGTAGTCGT
>JACCUZ010000456.1 GCA_013698395.1 Sporichthyaceae bacterium | reverse complement strand
GCCACGAGGTGCGTGTCGCGGCTCGGTTCCTGCGACATGCCGGTGAGCGTGACCCAAAGGACACCCGCCGCGCGTACGGCCTCGAGGTCGAGGTCGGACGCCACGATCTGCAGGTCCGCCGCCGTGGGGCTGCGTCCGTAGAAGTACAGGGGAAAGTCGTCCGGCGGAAAGATCTCGCAGAAAGTGACCTGTGTGAGCAGGCCCGGGATCGTGACGACCCAGCGGTCGTCGACGCCGAAGCCGACGAGGGCCTGATGGATCCACCGGCCGAAGGCGTCATCGCCGGTGCCGGTGATGACGGCGCTAGGGCGCCCGTACCGCGCGGCGGCCACGGCGACGTTGGTGGCTGAACCCCCGAGGTACTTGCCGAAGGTGTCCACCTGCTCCAGACCGACACCAGTCTGCAGCGGGTAGATGTCGACGCAGATTCGCCCGACGGTAATGACGTCGAACGCAGGAGGCGCCGGTGTCACTCTGCGCGCACCTCCGCCACGGTGACCGGCCGGTGCTCGGACCGCGACAGGCTCGCCGCTTCAGAGACGTAGAAGGCCTCCAGCGCATCCTCGAGGGAGCAGGCACTTCTCCGGCGGCCGAGCGCGAGCTCGACGAAGGCGTTCATCTCGGCGACGTAGGCAGCCGTCCATCGGCCCCAGAAGTTCGGCCACGGAGTGTCGCTCGGGAAGTCAACGTCCTCCTCTGCTGAGACGAGGGGGACGTGCCCGTCGAGGCCTACGACCCAGGTCGCTCTGGTTCCGGCTAGCTCCATCCGCACGTCGTGGCCACCGCCGTTGTAGCGCGAGCCTTGCAGCGTCACGAGCGTTCCGTCGTCGAGGGTGAGCACGGCGGCCGCCTCGTCGACGTCTCCGCTCTCGGCGAAGCACGCCTCTCCCCGGTTGGCGCCGACCGCGTAGACCTCGGTCACCTCACGGCCGGTGACCCAGCGCAGGATGTCGAAGTCGTGGACGTGGCAGTCGCGGAAGATCCCGCCGGATGTCGGGATGTAGTCGGCCGGTGGTGGCTCCTGGTCGCAGGTCAGCGCGTGCACCCTTCGCAGCTCGCCGAGCGCACCGGACTGCAGCGCCTCGCGGGCGTTGACGTACCCCGCATCGAAGCGGCGCTGGAAACCCACCTGGGTGGGCACGCCCATGGCTCGTACCTCGCGAACGACCCGGACGCTGTCGACGACATCGGCCGCGATCGGTTTCTCGCAGAACACCGGAAGTCCACGGCGTGCGGCCGCGACGATCAGGCGGGGATGCGCGGGTGTCGCTGCCGAGATGACCACCGCTTCAGCCTCGGCGAGCACCCCGTCCACCGTGCCGTGCTCGACACCGAGCTTCTCCGCGAGCGCCGCGGCCCGCCCTGGCTCGGCATCGGCTAGCAGCAACCGGTCGACCTCGGGATGGTCACGAACCACCTCGGCGTGGGCCGCGCCGATGCGGCCGGTCCCGATGAGGGCGACGTGCACGCCTCACCCCTGTTCTCCTGGACAACCGCCGCACCGTGCCGGCCCAACAGCGAGCAGTCTGTCCCGGGGTCGTCCGGGCAGTCAAAGTCCCGCACCACTCCGTCCCGCCGGGATCGGCGCCCGTCTCTGAGCCGGGGACACAAACGGGACACCGGAAGGCTGGTGAGACTGCCCGTTCGTCCCATCCGCCGCACGAACCCCAGTTGTGTCCCCGGGTCAGAACCGGGCGAGCAGCGGGGCACCGTGCGCTCACGACGGCGGAGGCGGTAGAAACGACGGTGTGAATCGGCCTTCCGAGGAGCCCGACTTGGCAGAGCTGCTCGAACGCGCCGCTCGTTACGACGAGGCGGGCCTGTTCGGCAAGGCCGCTCTGCAGCTGACCAACAGGGCCCTCGGCGCTCGAGAGCGGCGGCGACTGCACCGCCATGCCATCGGAGCCGAGGGCCGGATCGCCGAGGACGTCGTCCGGGTCGTCCACGTCTCGGAGCCGATCTGGGACATTCTGGCGGAACGCGGCCTGCCCGAGGATGCCTCGACCCGGGAGCTCGACGACATTCAGGGCTTCCTGGTGGGACGCCGCTCACATCCCGGCGACCCCCTCCCCCGGGTGTCGATAAGAGCCGCGCGCGACCCGCTGCGCCTCAGCGTGGTGCGCAGCATCGTGCCGGGCGCGATGGACCTGGACGCGGTCGACGGTTACCGCTACGCCACCTTGACCGATCCCTCGATCCGTTTCGTCGAGCCATTTCTTGTCCTGCTCCGTGAGCTGCCCCGCGGCGACAACGACGTCGTCGCCTCGCTGCACCTGGGAGCGACCTTTCTCAGGTACGAGCAGCAGTTCGGACTGGTGGATCCTGAGCGCGTGCAGACGCTGGCGACCGTCGTCGAAGAGGATCTGGCCGACATCGAGGAGACACACCGAGCCCTGCTCGACGCCTGACCGGCTTGGAGTCTGACCTGCCGGAGCGAGACTGGGTGAACCCGATGAGTGACGCTCAGCGGCCCAGCAGCCCGCGAAGGCTCTCCGCGTTGCGCACCGCGTTGCCGTGGCCGTCGTTGTTGAAGTAGGCGTAGACGTCGCGTCCGTCTCCGTCCCACTCTCGGATGCGGTCGGCCCACCAGCGCAGGTCGGACTCGGAGTAGGAACCGCCGTACAGGTGGTTGTGGTCGGGGCCGTGTAGGCGGACGTAGACGAACGGCGCGGTCGCGCGCAGGACGCACGGAAGGTTGGCGCCGCTCATGACGCAGTAGGCAGCGTGATGACGTTCCAGCAGGTCGAAGACAGCGTCGTCGTGCCAGCTCGGGTGACGGAACTCGACCGCCACTCGCACCCAGTCCGGAAGCCGGCCAAGGAAGTACGCCAGCCGGGCGTCGTCGCGCGAGTGCCCAGGTGCTAGCTGGACAAGAAACACGCCCCGCCGAGACGCCAGCTCGTTCCAACACGCCGCGATGCGGTCCACCCAGATCTCCGGAGCGTAAAGCCGCTTGGCGTGGGTGAGACCGCGAGACGCTTTGACCGACAGCTGGAATCCGTCGGGCAGATTTCGGCGCCAGTTGGCGAAAGTGCGCTCCCCGGGCCAGCGGTAGAAGCTCGCGTTCAGTTCCGCCGTCGCAAATCGTCTGGTGTACAGCTCGCGACGCGCGGCGGGTGGGGTTCCCGGCGGATACAGCACGTTCTCCCAATGCGCATAGCTCCAGCCGGAGGTACCGATGTGGACGCCCATGACCGGCTAGGCGCGAGCCACCGCACACCATGCAGAGGCGACGACCTGGAACGGCTCCGGCGGCATCAGTTGAGCACATCGAGTCCGCAGGAGATCTAGCCGTGCCGGGTCGAGCTGGGCGAGGTAGGCGCCCGCTGGTCCAACGCCGAGTGTGAACGGCTCCCACCAGTCGGCGAATGTAGCGAAGTGGACGGCGACACTCAGTGTCGACGACCTGACCTGCTGCAGCCCCGCGGC
>JACCUZ010000450.1 GCA_013698395.1 Sporichthyaceae bacterium | reverse complement strand
ACTCATACTCGGCGGATAGCTGGTCCTCGACGTCTGCGCGCAGCACCTTCACGCGCTCGCCGATCATGGAGGTGGCCAGCTTCGCCCGCTTGCGTGCGAGCCGCTCCAAGTTGCCGCGGTCGGCCTTCGACATTGGCGCGGCGTCGTGGCCGCTACCGGTAGCTGGCTGCGGTACATTTGCGTCGAGTGCTTGGCCGCCCGGCCCGCTCACTGCCGTCCGACTCGTCATCGGGCGGCTTTTTCTTGGGTCAGCCATCGTGACCGCCAACGGCGGTCGGGATCGGCTGCAGGAAGGCGTCCAGCTCGGCGGCGTCGATGCGCACGAGGCGCGGACCCATGCGGAAGGCGGCCAGCCGTCCGCTAGAGATATAGCGGCGGATCGTGCGCTTGTGCACGCCGGCCCGGTCGGCGGCGTCGTCGAGCGACACCCATTGGATTGGGGTTTTGGCCATGACGTGCTCCACAGGTGTGAGTCCTGTGTTGCACGCTGGTCAGCGTCAACGTCGGGCGCCGCGCGCGCCTCGCGAAGTGTGGCTTACGAACCTCGGGAAACCATCCCGATTTATCCGCCAACCATGCGGCGGCCAGGGTCCGTTGTGTTGCTGTTCGTTACTCTACCGCACCCCGTGGCCGCGTGTCGGCGAGCGCGCTCAATGCCTTAGCGATCTGCTGGTCGCGCCCCTCGGCCGCGTGCTGGTACACCAGCGCCATAGCCGGGGTGGTGTGCCCGAGTCGGGCCATGAGCTCGGCCAGGGTGGCACCTGAGCGGGCTGCGAGGACCGCGCCGGTATGCCTGAGTGCGTGCGGGGTCAGGTCGGGGCGTCCGGCGGCCTCGGCGGCCTGGGTGAAGTGCCACCGCAGCGACGAGTGCGCGAGTTGGCCGCCCTTCATCCCGTAGAACAGCAACCCGTCGGCGCCGATCTGCGCATGGTCGCGGAGGTGCGTCTTGACGGCGGGCAGCAGGTGCGGCGGCACGGCCACGTCACGGCTGCCGGCGTCAGTCTTAGGGGTGTCCACGATGACTTGACCGCCGGCCCGGACGACGCCACGGCGGATGCGCAGCACCCCGGCGCGGAGGTCGACGTCTCGGCGGCGTAGCTCGGCCGCCTCACCGAACCGCAGTGCGCACCACGCCGACAGCGGCACGATGAGCTGGAGTCGGGCGGGCATGTGCTCGGCGATCACGGTCAGCTCGTCGAGCGTGGCGGGCTGGATGCTCTTGGCCCGCTTGACGCGGGTGGCGCCCCTGATCCGGCAGGGGTTCGCGGCGATGATCTCGTCCTCCACGGCGGTGCCCATGATCGAGCGTAATAGCGCGTAGGCGTGGGCCTTCGCGGTCGGCCCGGTGTCGAGGTTGGCGTGCCAGGTGCGGACAGCGGCCGGGGTCACGGCCTTCACGAGCAGGTCGCCGAGAGTCGGCAGGATGTGGCGGTTTAGCAGGTAGCGGTAATGCTGGCGGGTGCGCGGCTTGAGCGCCCGATCTGCCAGCCACGCGTCTGCATAGGCGTCCACGGTCACGGCTGGCGGCTGCCTGACGGTGGGCGGCATCCAGTCGTCGCCCTCGACGGCCGCCCGCTGGCGGTGCAGCCAGCCCTCGGCGTCCATGCGTGCGGTGAAGGTCTGCGGCGCCGTGTGGCGTACGAGGTCGGGGCCTGTGTAGCTGGCCTGGAAGCGGCCCGAGGGGAGCTTGCGGATCGCGCCGAATGTGCGACGAGTGCGGGCCTTGCGCGCCATGGTCGGGGGCCTCCCTGCTGGCCTGTTGCATGCAACGGGCGGTAACTGACTTCAACGCAGTCGCGGCGCGTTCGCGGGCTCGGTCGCCTCGGTTCCGTGCAACAACGTGCAATAGCAGGGTACATCTAACAGCATCCGTGTCCAGTCGTGACACGCACGACCGGGAGTCGTTCTCGCAGGTCAGACGCCGTTTCCGCAGGTCACCGAGGGTACGTCACATGTGCTATACGTCTGGTTCGAGTCCAGTCGCGGGAGCAGCAAGCTCCGGCCCGACACCTGTCAGGGCAGAACGGCGGTCTCGCTGAACTGCGCGTAGTACGGCTGGGAGATCGCGCCGCTCTGGAAACCCTTGAAGACCCCGCCTGCGGTCACCGTGCCGACCGCGCTGTCCAGGTCGAGGACACCCAGGAACCCGCCGACCGCTTGCGGGTCGAACGGCAGCAAGGTGCCGTCCCCGGCGTTGACTGCACCGATCTTGTGTCGAGTGACGCTGCCGTCCAGGCATACGCCCTTGGCTCCCGTGTTCGCCGTGCTGCAGACGAAGTCCATGTGGCCGCCGAAATACAGCACGTCGCCAACGAGGGTCACCGCCTGGAAGTCTCCATCTGCGGTCACCTCCCACACGCTGGCGCCGGTGTCCGCGGTGAACGCCCGCAGGTGACCACCGCCCCCGGTCGCGGCCGCGAACAGGGTCGTCCCGTCGGTGTCCAGGGCCCGGACTGGATAGC
>JACCUZ010000445.1 GCA_013698395.1 Sporichthyaceae bacterium | reverse complement strand
GCTCAAGGCTCTGCGCACCATGGGCCAACTCGTCGTCGTCGGACTCGGCGCATCGGACCTCACCATTGACGTGCAAGACCTCATGCTTCGTGGCAAGACGCTGCGCGGGTGCATCGAGGGCGACGCCGTGCCGGCGACCTTCGTCCCCGACCTCGTGGCTCGGTACAGCGCTGGCGAGTTCCCGATCGACCGGCTCGTGACCACCTACCCGGCCGAGAAGATCAACGAGGCGATCGACGACCAGCACGCCGGCGCGGTCATCAAGCCTGTCCTCCTGTGGGGCTGATCTGAGATGTCACGTCGCCCAAGCAGCGGACCGGACGACCCACACGGGTCCCCAAGGGCCGCCAGGAACAGAGCACATCCCAGAACCGCACGACGAGAGGAGATAACGTGCCCGCAACTCACGACACCTTCGAGCACACCTACCGCGCGCACATCCAGATGGTCCTCAACGGCGACACCGAGGGACTCCTCGCCGACATGGCACCCGGATCCATGCCCCAAGTTCTCGAGGGCGTCGAGCAGCCGCAGTGACAGGTCACCGCCGCGGACATTCAGAGCATCCGCTCGGACGGCGATCGTGCCGTCGGCGAGACCATCTACACCACAGCGGCGGGGCGGACGGGCCTACGTTCGAGCTGGGGCTACGACGGCACCGCCTGGAAGTGCGACCAGCTCGAGAACATCGTCGTCGACTCCACGCAGTTCCCCGGTCCTGAGACGGTGCGTGACTGTCGTGGGCCCGCGGCGCTAGGTTGTGAGCCAGGCCACACGACGGCGGCCCGACCGACCGGACGATGGGAGACCTCGATGACGACTTCAGGACGCAAGTCCCGGCTGTTGCGCCTCGGCGCAGCACTGACCCCGCTCTGCTTCATGGCTGCGGCCTGCAGCGGAGGAGGTGGGGACCCGGCGGACTTCCCGGACGACAACATCGAGGTCATCGTGCCCTTTTCGGCGGGTGGCCCCACCGACACCGTGACGCGGATGATCGCGGAGCCGATGGCCGAGGAGCTCGGCGTCCAGGTCGTCGTGCAGAACATCGAGGGCGCGGGTGGCACCGTCGCCGCCGGTGAGGCCGCCCAGGCCGACGCCGACGGCTACACCGTGCTCATGCACCACATCGGGATGTCGACCGCACCGACGCTCTACCCCGACCTCGACTTCAACCCGGTCGAGGACTTCAAGACGATCGGTCTGGTCACCGAGGTCCCGATGACGGTGATCGCGCGCAAGGACCTCGAGCCGACCACGCTCGAGGAGCTGACCACCTACGTCACCGACAACGAGGACTCGGTCACCTTGGCCCACGCCGGCATCGGCTCGGCGTCCCACCTGTGCGGTGTGCTGCTGCAGCAGGCGATGGGCGTGGAGGTCCAGGAGGTGCCCTACGACGGCACCGGTCCGGCGATCGCCGACCTCGTCGGCGGCCAGGTCGACTTTATGTGCGACCAGACCACGAACACGACGACGCAGATCACCTCGGGCGCGGTGAAGGGCTACGCGGTGACCACAACGGAGCCGGTCGAGAGCCTGCCTGACCTGCCGACCGCGGCGGAGGCCGGGCTGGACGAGCTGGAGGTGACCGTCTGGCACGGCCTCTACGTCCCGTCCGACACGCCCGACGAGGTCGTGGAGAAGCTGAACTCCGCCCTCCAGGTGGCACTGAAGGACCAGGGCGTCATCGACCAGATGGGCGACCTCGGCACCGCCCCGGTAGCCGAGGACCAGGCGACCCCTGACGCACTGACGCAGAAGCTCGAGTCCGAGATCGACGCGTGGTCCGGGGTCCTCAGTGGCATCACCGCAGAATGAGGTAGACGCGACGGCGAGGCGAGGGCTCCGCCCGCGGTCGGACGCGGACCTCATCGCCGGCCTCGTCTTCGTCGCGTTCGGGGTTGCCTTCGGGGTCGCCTCGCTCGGTTACACGATCGGCTCCCTGCGTGAGATGGGGTCGGGGTACGCCCCGCTGCTCTTCGCCCTGGTGCTGACCGGGCTCGGCATCGGGGCGATCGTCAAGGCGTACGTCTCGCCGGACACCCACCACCCCGGGGAACTGCCCCCGGAGGACGGGTCCGTCGGGCTGGGCTTCGAGCGGGTCCACTGGCGCCCGATCGTCTTCGTCGTCGCGGCCCTGCTGTTCTTCGCCCTGACCGTCGACGGTCTCGGGCTGCTGCCGGCGACGTTCGGGACGTCTGCCATCGCGGCGTTCGCCGGCAAGGGCATGGCCCCGTTCCGGGCGCTCCTGATCGCCGTGGGGCTGACCGTCGGTTGCTACGTGGTCTTCGTGCTGCTGCTCCAGCTGCGGCTGCCGCTCCTGGGTGAGTGGTTGGGCTAGGACATGGACCTCCTCGACAACCTCGGCCTGGGGCTGCAGACCGCGCTGCAGTGGCAGAACATCCTCTTCTGCCTGATTGGCGTCGCGCTCGGGACCGCCGTCGGCGTGCTGCCCGGCATCGGGCCCACCGCCACCGTGGCGATGCTCCTGCCGATCACGTTCAGCTTCGACGAGCCGGTGTCGGCGCTGATCATGCTCGCCGGCATCTACTACGGCGCGCAGTACGGCGGCTCCACGACCGCGATCCTGATCAACCTGCCCGGGGAGTCGTCCTCGGCGGTCACCGCCATCGACGGCCACCAGATGGCGCGCGACGGACGCGCCGGGCATGCGCTGGCGGTCGCCGCGATCGGCTCGTTCGTGGCAGGCACGATCGCCACGCTGGTGCTCGCGGTCGCCGCGCCGCCATTGGCCCGCGCAGCACTCAACTTCGGTCCGGCGGAGTACTTCGCGCTGGTCGTCCTCGGCCTCATCGCCTCCATCACGCTCGCGAGCGGGTCCACGGTGAAGGCCCTGGCCATGATCGTGCTCGGCATCCTGCTCGGCACGGTCGGGCAAGACATCTACACCGGCACGCCACGGTTCACGTTCGGCATCCGTGAGCTCTACAGCGGGATCAACTTCGTCTCCGTCGCCGTCGGCGTCTTCGGGGTCGCCGAGATCCTCCGCAACCTGCACGACCCGCAGCGGCGCACCAAGATGGTGGACAAGGTGACCAACCTGTGGCCGAGCCGGGAAGTCCTCCGCAGCATCGTCGGGCCGGTCGCCCGCGGCACGGGGCTCGGGTCGGTGCTGGGCGTGCTGCCCGGCGGCGGGCACGTGCTGGCGTCGTACGCGTCGTACGCCGTCGAGAAGCGAACCTCCAAGCACCCCGAGGAGTTCGGCCGGGGCGCCATCGCGGGGGTGGCCGGACCGGAGTCGGCCAACAATGCCGCGGCGCAGACGTCGTTCATCCCGCTGCTCACGCTCGGCATCCCCGCCCACCCCGTAATGGCGCTGATGGTGGGGGCGTTTATCATCCAGGGCATCACGCCGGGACCCGAGGTGATGACGTCCGAGCCGGAGCTGTTCTGGGGTCTCATCGCCTCGATGTGGGTCGGCAACCTGTTGCTCGTGCTGCTCAACCTGCCCCTCATCGGGCTGTGGGTGCGGATGCTTACGGTGCCGTACTCCGTCCTGTTCCCCACCATCGTCACTCTCGCCTGCATCGGCACGTACTCGCTCGGCCAGAACGCCTTCCACGTCCTCGCCATCGCGTTCTTCGGGCTCCTGGGGTTCGTGCTGCTCCGCTCCGGCTGTGAGCCGGCGCCCCTGCTGCTCGGCTTCGTGCTCGGCCCGCTGCTGGAGGAGAACCTGCGCCGGGCGCTCCTGATCTCGAAGGGCGACCCCTCGGTGTTCCTCACCCGGCCCATCTCGGCCACCCTGCTCGCCCTGGCGGCTCTGGCGCTGCTCCTCGCCGTGCTCCCGACCATTAGGCGCAAGCGGGAGACCGTGTTCGTCGAGGGTGAGTGACCCAGTCTTCAGACGGTCAACAGGCCGCGGACCAGAGCGGCCGCTGCCCCGGCCGAGGCGACCGCCACCGTGATCCCCGCCGCCACCCGCATGCTGACGACCCGAGCCAGCAACGACCCCAGCGCCACCCCCAGGCACACGCCGGTCGCGGCGACCGGCCAGATCCACCACGGCAGAAAGCCCGGCGGCGGCCCCGCCCGGACAACGGCCTTGGTGACCAGCGAGGTGAGGTTGGCGGTGATCAACACGGGTTGCAAGGTCGCAGCGAACCGCCGGTGCTCCCACCCGGTGGCGAGGGCGTAGGCCGTCAACGCCGGCGCTGCGACCCCGCACGTTGTGTTCATGAAGCCCGCAGCCAGCCCGACCGCCACTCCCTTGAACGGGCCGTCGACGCCCGCCCGGTGCCGGCGCAGCACGAACGTAGCGGCGATCGCCAGCAACACCGAGCCGCCGACGAGGACGTCCAGCCAGGCGGCGTCGACGCGCCTCACGGCGAGCGCGCCGATGACGGAC
>JACCUZ010000442.1 GCA_013698395.1 Sporichthyaceae bacterium | reverse complement strand
TTGACCACGTATACGTGGTCATTGCGCACGACGGTCTCCCGGCTCGGCGAACGGCCCGTCAAGTTGGCTGCTCAGGCGGGCAACCCCTTGCCGCCGCGGACCGAGAGGGAGGTCTGATCTGACATGCCGGCAATCAGTGGGCGAGCTCGTTGGATGAGGACCCGGACGTCCTCGGGCTCCAGCGAGGCGTCATGCGCGGCTTGGTCAGTCCAGACCTCCGAAACCCACACGTCTTCAGGCTCGTCCGAGGTGCTGACGATGTAGTGGATGCAGGCGGAGTTTCGTTCCAGGAGGCCGGCCGCCTCGAGCAAGTAGCCGACCAACTCCTCGCGCTTTCCGGGCTGCGCGGAGAACTTGCCGAACAGTCCGTAGGTCATGGGCAAGAACCTAGCCGCCCAGGAACCGGACGACGTCTTCGCCGTCCTCCTCCAGCGCCGCGACGACCTTGTCGGCAAGGGGAACGAATGTCTCCACCATCGCTCGCCCGCTCGTGAGTCGCCACGTCGCGACAGCCCGGCCCTCGACGAGGGCGAACGGCTTGAAGACGCCGTTGACGGTTACCAGTCCGGTCTGTCCGGCGAGGACTTCCTCTCGGGAAGACCAGCCGAGCAACAAAGGCTCCCAGGGGCCAAGGAGCCGGGGCGGCGGCAGCTCGGGAACCACGGTCGTTTGCGGTTGCGGAGCAGACAGAAGGGCGCGTCTCGCGTCGCCCAGCGTCACGCCGGCCCACTTCGCGAGGTCTCGGTCCGCCGCCGGGCCATGCCCGGCCAGGTAGCGTCGACCGAGCTCCGCGAGAGCCGTGTCGCGGTCCACGGACGGTTGGTGGCCGAGCCAGTCCGGGACGGCGACGTACGCCTGCTCACCACCCACGACCGGCCCGCGCACCGCATCTCCCTGCAGGCAGGTGAGCATGAGCACGTGTACGAGCGCCTGGCCGGCGGTCGGCACTCCGGCCGCATCCAGCCGCTCGCGGGCGGACGCTCTGGTCAGCGGACCATCTGCGAGAGCGCGCTGGATCACCTTGACCCCGCGCTCGGCCTGCTGTTGGGAGACGCCCTCCTGTGCCAGTCGTCGTGCATTGCTCGTCCGCAGCTGCGGCGTCGTGACTGCGTGCAGCCACGCGTAGTCCTCACTCCGTACGAGGTGCAAGGTGCCCCGGTTCAACCAAGTCACGACCAGCGAGCGGTCCACGGTGAGGCATCGGTCGACGTCCTGCGCAGTCAATCCCTTGGTACGTGCACGTACGGCCAGCCGCGCGGCACGGAGGTCTTGAGCCTGCACGGCGAGGAGCCGCCCGGCGACGGCTACCGGGTCGGTAGCCGGTTCGCCGGACAACAGCTGGGCAGCGAGCCGACGACGGTGGACGATGTCTGCTCTCACCTCACCACCATGGCCCGAACCGGAGCGAGTCCGCCGGCCGCCCCGCCGATCCCGGGACACATCTGGTGCGCCAGAGGCTGATGGGAGGCGTCCGGCGGCACACGTGTCACTTGCTTCTCGGTTGTGTCCCGGAGTCAGATCCGGCATCCGGCGGCGTGGCAGCCCGAGGCTCGGGTGGGCCGCAGACCTCCATCTCGACGCCGCTCCGGAACGCGGCGAGAAGCCCCGGTGGCACGAGTGCCTTCAGTCTCGGCTTCGAGTGACCGATTCGGAGAATATGCGTGCGAGGGGTCGGGTCGCGCCGCTTGGCCGGCTGCGGGGGTGACGTCATGAGAGTTCTTGTCGCCGATGATGACCTTGGCTCTCGGCTGGTGGCCCAAGCGGCGGTCCAGTCCCTTGGCCACCAGTGCGTCGTGGCGGGCGACGGTGCGGCGGCGTGGCAGCTGTACCTGGACTGGCGACCGGAGGTGTTGCTCACAAGCTGGTCGATGCTGGGCGAGGACGGGACCCCACTGTGCCGGGCGGCCCGCCATGTCGAACTGGGCAGCTACACGTACATCATCGTGATCAGCAGGGCGGACGAGCGAGCCGACGTGCTTTCCGCGATGGAAGCCGGCGCGGATGACTACCTCGTAAAGCCACTGGATGCCTTCAGCCTGCGGGCCGGTCTGTTGGCCGCACATCGAGTCGCCCGGTTACACGAGGAGCTCGGCCAAGCTCGAGGGAAGCTTGTCGAACAGGCCCACACAGACCCGCTGACCAATCTGCACAACCGGCTCGGACTCAGCGACGATCTCGAGATGCTGCACAGCACCAGCCGGCGCTACGGGCGAGGCTACTGTCTCGCCCTGTGCGACGTTGATCTCTTCAAGAGGTTCAACGAGAGCTGTGGTCACCGGGCCGGCGACGGTGCACTGCGCGCGGTGGCGGCCACCATCGACAGCAACTCGCGCCACGCTGATCGGGTCTACCGCTATGGCGACGAGGAGTTCCTCCTCCTGCTTCCCGAGCAGGATCAGAGCGGTGCAGTTCAGGCGCTCAACCGCATCCGGAACGCTGTCGAGCAGCTGAGCATCGTCCACCCTGCCGGCGGTCCCGGCGGGGTCCTCACCCTCAGCGTTGGCGTCTCGGCATTCACTCCCGGGCGGCCGGTCACCAGCTGGGAACTGCTGGCCGAGGCCGACCACGCCCTGTACGAGGCGAAGGCGGCCGGACGCAACATGGTCGTCGCCGCGAAGCAGCCGACCAGCCCTAGGGTCGATGACTGAGGATCCGACCCCAGTGCACTCCGAGGAGGTAGGCGATGACAGAGGGACCTGATCATGAAATCGAAGTGCTTGAGGACGATCAGACGATTCCGCCGAGACCAGAGGAGTTCGTCGCCGACGCGAATCGTGATGCGGCCCCCGGGCCATCGCTAGAGGAGGACGGCGTGCGACAGGACTTGTCCCAACCGGAGCCAGGTCACTCGGCGGCTGACGAGTAGCCTTCGCGGCAGGCTACTCGAACTCAATGCCCAGGAGGTGGCCATGCGCGCCGGAGCAGCAGTTCTGGTGATCTGGCTTGTCATTGGTGTGGTAGCGGCAGTCCAGCGCGACTACTTCTCCAGTTCCGACGCGAACTGTGCACGAGTCGGCTCGACCCTGTTGACGATCGTCGCGGGCCCGTTGAACTACGTCGGCGCAAATCCCAAGATCAAGTGCGAGGCCCCTGAACCCTCGAAGTAGTCGGCACGCGAGAGCTGGGCTACGAAGCTGGGGTTAGTGTCACGCCGTGAATTCACACGGTCCAGCATCCGACAGTGACGATCCCCCGTGGTTCGAGGACCGTTTCCCGGTACGGGGGGTGCGCCCGGCGCGGGCGTGGCTTCGCTCGGATGCGCCGGTGCTCGACCTCAGCGGCGCATGGCGGTTCCGCTACTCGACGCGTGCCGACCTGCCGGATGACTTCGCCGTCCCTGACTTCGCCGACGCTGGGTGGGACATCCTGCCCGTCCCGGCCCATTGGCAGCTGCACGGCTATGGCGCGCCGGCGTACACGAACGTCCAGTATCCGTTCCCGGTCGACCCGCCATACGTCCCCGACGAGAACCCCACGGGTGACTACCGACGGACGTTCGCGGTGCCAGACGGCTTCCTGACCCAAGGGTCACGTGCCCTGCTCCGCTTCGAGGGAGTGGACTCGGCTTTCAGGGTCTGGGTGAACGGCACGGAGGTCGGCACATCTGTCGGCAGCCGGCTACCGACCGAATTCGACGTGACGAACGCCTTGCGGGTCGATGGCGAGAACGTGATAGCCGCTCGGGTGCACCAGTGGTCCTCGGCGAGCTACCTCGAGGACCAGGACATGTGGTGGCTCTCCGGCATCTTTCGGGAAGTGCTGCTGCTGTCGCGGCCGCCGGACGGGGTGCAGGACGTCTTCGTCCACGCCGACTACGCGGCCACGACCGGGACTGGGACGCTGCGCGTCGACACGCCGGCACCGGCTCGGGTTCGCGTGCCGGAGCTGGGGGTCGACGCGGCCTCGAACCAGGAGATCTCTGCGGGACCGGTCGAGCCATGGTCGGCCGAGGTGCCGCGACTCTATGACATGGAGGTCGTCGCCGAAGGTACGGAGGGCTCGCCGGTCGAGACGGTGCAGCTGCGCATCGGGTTCCGAAGCGTCACCATCGCCGACGGGGTCTTCACGGTCAACGGACGGCCCGTCAAGCTGCGAGGAGTCAACCGCCACGAGTTCTCGCCCGACCGCGGTCGGGCGGTGACTGCCCAGGACATGCTCGCCGACGTCCTGCTGATGAAGCGGCACAACATCAACGCCGTCCGCACCAGTCACTACCCCCCGCATCCGGCATTCCTCG
This sequence comes from Sporichthyaceae bacterium, assembly GCA_013698395.1. Lineage (GTDB taxonomy): Bacteria > Actinomycetota > Actinomycetes > JACCUZ01 > JACCUZ01 > JACCUZ01. The sequence continues at coordinate 1,090 of JACCUZ010000442.1, read as the reverse complement.
ATCTGTGTGACGAGTACGGCCTGTGGGTCGTAGCCGAGTGTGACCTTGAGACGCATGGGTTCTTTCTCGTCGATTGGAGGGACAACCCCTCCGACGACCCGCGCTGGCAAGAGGCGATGATCGACCGGGTGACGCGAACTGTCGAACGGGACAAGAACCACCCGAGCGTCGTCCTCTGGTCGCTCGGCAACGAGAGCGGTACCGGGCAGAACCTTACGGCGATGGCGGACTGGGTGCGCGAGCGCGACCCGTCGCGGCCCATCCACTATGAGCACGACTGGTCTTGCCGCGATGTCGACGTCTACAGCCGGATGTACGCGACACATGACGAAGTAGCGGCCATTTCGACCCGCTCGGAGAGCCCGTTGGACGACCCGCTGCTCGACGAGCGCCGCCGGGCGATGCCATTCGTCCTGTGCGAGTACGCGCACGCGATGGGCAACGGCCCGGGTGGGCTGCTGGAGTATCAGCAGCTCTTCGAGTCCTCCCCGCGTTGCATGGGTGGTTTCATCTGGGAGTGGATCGACCACGGCCTCCGGCAGCGTGACGACCGTGGCCGGGCGCGCTACGGCTACGGGGGCGACTTCGGCGAGCAGGTCCACGACGGCAACTTCGTCGCCGACGGTCTGCTCTTCCCCGACCGAAGCCCGTCACCCGGACTCCTGGACTACGCCGCGGTGATCGCGCAGGTACGAATCGAGCCGGCCGTTCTCGGTGTGCGGGTCTCCAACCGGTTCGACTTCCGAGACCTCGCGGATGTCGCGTTCCGCTGGGCGCACGAGGTCGACGGCGTCGAGACCGCTGCCGGTGATCTCGACGTGCCGTCACTCGGGCCGGGGGAGTCGGCCGTTGTGGCATTGCCTTCGGCGGCAACGGAGGCCGGCGGCGGCCCCGGTGAGCGCTGGGTGACCGTCGCGGCTGCGTTGCAACGAAGCGCGCCCTGGGCGAAGGCTGGCCACCTGATCACCCGCGGGCAGGTTCAGCTGGCAGCTCCGGACGCGGCCGGCAGCAGGTCGGCAGGCAGTAGGTCGGCAGGCAGCAGGTCGATGGGCGGCAAGTCGATGGGCGGCAAGTCGATGGGCGGAAACCC
>JACCUZ010000454.1 GCA_013698395.1 Sporichthyaceae bacterium | reverse complement strand
GTGGCGTACGTCGCCGGGTTTACCGCGCCGGAGGGCAAGACCATGGGACACGCCGGCGCGATCGTGTCGGGATCGTCGGGGACTGCGGAGGCGAAGAAGTTGGCTCTGGAGGCGGCCGGAGTCCAGGTGGGCAAGACGCCGTCAGAGACCGCGAACTTGATGCGCGAGATCATCGGCTCAGCTGGCTGACCGAGCGAACTTCCAATGGCTGAGTGTCACTTCCAATGGGTTGCAACCCATTGGAAGTGACTCGATACCACGTGAACGTGGGATAGCAGCAGCGGCCTGACCGGGGCGCGGGCACGGTGTGCCTGCGGCCCGGGCCCGTCGGGATCGGCGACGATGACCCGACGATGACTGACCTGTTGAGCCGCCCCGCCGCGTCGACTGCGCGTACCGAAGCTCGCGCGGCGCCGCCCGCGTGGCTCACCGGCGTCCTCGCCGGCGCAGCGATGGCCGGAGCCGGTGTCCTTGCCTGCATGGGGCTCGCGGTCGTCGTGTGGTTGTCCGGCGACGGCGGTTCGGCGACCGCTGCCCTGCGCGCCGGGGCGACGGCCTGGCTGCTGGCCCACGGCAGCGGCGTCACCGTTGCCGCAGGAACCGTCACCGCTGCGCCGTTGGGGTTGTCCCTGGTCGTCGCGTTGCTGGCGTGGCTCGCTGGCCGCTGGTCGGTACGCATCGGCGGGACCACTGACTACGTCAAGGTTGCCCTGACGGGTGCGGCTGTCGGCGGAGGTTACACGGTCGGCGTGGGCGGGGCCGCATTACTGGCGTCCACCTCGGACGTTGAGGTGCCGCTGCTTCGCGCTGTGCTGCTGGGAATGGCGCTCAGCACCCTGGCCGCGGCGCTTGGCGCCGGTCGCGGCAGCGGAGCCGACCGGGCGATCCTGGAGCGACTGCCGGAGGAAGTCCGAGCCGCGATGTACGGTGCCGCCGGCGGCGTGGCCGCCTTCGTCGGTCTGGCGGCAGCAACGCTTTCGGTGTCGCTGGTGCTGCACGGAGAGACGCTGCAACGGATGCTGGGATCGCTGAACGTCAGCCCGCTCGGAGGGCTGCTGCTCGTGCTCGGCTGCATTCTCGTGCTGCCGAATGCGGTGCTACTCACGATCTCGGTCATCCTCGGTCCCGGATTCGTGCTCGGCACGGGCACCTCGGTCACGGCCACTGCGGCCACGGTCGGGGCAATCCCGGCGGTGCCGTGGTTCGCTGCGGTGCCCGCCACCGGGTCACACCCGGCTGGCCTGGTGGCGGTGATGGCCATCCCCGGACTGTGTGGTGGGGTGGCGGGCATGCTGGCGACGCGTCATCGCTCGGTCGCGAGTTATCTCGAGGCATGCCGGCGTGGGGGGCTCGCCGGGGCATTGGCGGCGGTCGTTCTCGTCGTACTTCTGGCCGCCACCGCCGCCTCCATCGGCCCCGGTCGGATGGCCGATGTCGGTCCCGATCTGCTTGCCTGCCTTATCGTGGCTGTCCCGGCGATGGCCGGCGGCGGGGTGCTCGCGGCCGTTGGTTTCCGGTTGGCCGTGAGACCGTGACCCGGTGCCTTGGTTCGAGCCCGTCAGCCCCCTGCCGGCCCGTCTCGTCGTACTCGTGTCGGGTAGCGGCAGCAACCTGCAGGCGCTTCTCGACGCCTCCCGGATTCGCTCGTACGGAGCCAAGGTCGTGGCTGTTGGCGCCGACCGGGGCCACATCCCTGCCCTGCAGCGGGCATCCGACGCCGCGGTGCCGTCGTTCGTCCTGCCCGTCGCGGACTGCGCCGACCGGGCGGCGTGGGACAGCGCACTGACCGAGCGGGTGGCGTCCTACCGGCCGGACCTGGTCGTGCTGGCCGGGTTCTTGAAGCTGACCGGTGCGGCCTTCTTGGCCCGCTTCGGGGGCCGCACGGTCAACACCCATCCCGCACTGTTGCCTGCCTTCCCCGGCATCCGAGCCCCGGCGGATGCGCTACGGCACGGGGTACGGGTGACCGGCGCCACGCTGTTCGTCATCGACACCGGTGTAGACACCGGGCCGATCGTGGCGCAGCGCGCGGTCGACGTCGAGGACGACGACGACGAGCAGTCACTGCACGAGAGAATCAAGAAGGTGGAGCGCGGGATGCTCGTCGAGACCGTGGGCCAGATGGTGCGTGAAGGCTACTCGATCGATGGCAGAAGGGTCCGGATCGGCAGATGAGAGGCGACACCGCGAACGACGGGAGACGACGGCCGGTGCGGCGCGCGCTGATCTCGGTGTACGACAAGACCGGGCTGGTAGAGCTCGCGACCGAACTGGCCGGGGCGGGCGTCGCGCTGGTGTCGACCGGGTCCACGGCGGACCGGATTGGCGCCGAGGGGGTCGCCGTGACCCGGGTCGAAGACATGACCGGGTTCCCCGAATGCCTCGACGGCAGGGTCAAGACCCTGCACCCCGGCGTTCATGCGGGCATCCTCGCCGACGTCCGGATGGCCGCGCACCGCG
>JACCUZ010000429.1 GCA_013698395.1 Sporichthyaceae bacterium | reverse complement strand
CCTCAGCCCTGATTGCCGGGGGGGGCGTCGGTCAAGCAGGTGCAGACGGTCCTCGGCCACGCCAACGCCATGATCACGCTGCGGACCTACGCGCACCTCTGGCCCGGAGACGACGACCGCACCCGGTCCGTCATGGATGCCACGTTGGACGTCTTGCGGACCAGGTGCGGACTGGACGACTCTGCGGAGAGCGTTTCCGCAGGTCAGGGGGCGGACGATGCCCTCTAGGCCTGCTTGGTCTCCCAGAAGACCTTGTCGATCTGGGCGATCTTGTCGAGCAGTTCTTGTGCGGCGCTGGCGTCCATGGACCCCTTGGCCCCAGAGGCCCCGGCCAGCTTGGTGGCCTCGTTGAACAGCTGGTGCAGCTCGGGGTACTTCTCGAAGTGAGGGGGCTTGAAGTAGTCGGTCCACAGCACCCAGAGGTGGTGCTTGACCAGTTCCGCGCGCTGCTCCTTGATGAGCACGGCACGGGTCCGGAAGTCCGGGTCGGAGTTCTCCCCGACCTTTTGGATGATCATCTTGATCGACTCGGCCTCGATGCGGGCCTGCGCGGGGTCGTAGACACCACACGGCAGGTCGCAGTGGGCGTGTACGACGGTCTTGGGGGTGAGCAGACGCGACAGCACTGGATCAGTTCCTTCCCTGGGAAAGCGGGCGATGTCCACATTCGGATCTCTGGTGGACACTACTCCGACAGGTTCTCGGCCGCGGGGGGCGACCTGCGCCGCCCGCGGGGCGAGGAGGGTGACGACGGTGCGCTCCTCGGGGCTCGGCCGGGTTCTGGTCTCCGGCCGATCGATGGAGCCCACTCTTCGAGACGGCGACCACCTTCTCGTGCGGTGGGGTATGCGCCCGCGACCCGGCCGGCTCGTCGTCGTGAGGTTGCCGGGCAGACCCCTGTCGGTGAAGCGAGCAACGATGCGCACCGCTGATGGTTGGTGGGTCGAGCGGGACAACCCGGCCGAAGGGGTCGACTCGTGGCTCGTCGGACCGATCGGCGCGGACGACGTCCTAGCGACCGTCCTGCTCCGGCTCTGGCCGCTCAGGCGCCAGTCACCCGGACGGTGACCGACGAGCACGCGGCCTCGAGGTGGCGGGCCAGCTCGGCGAGCGACGCCGCACCGTCACCGGACCGCATCAGCGTCAGCAGTCTGCGGTGGTCGGCCACCTGTTGTCGCGCATTGCGTCGTGCCCGCTCCACCGACGCGAGTGCCAACCGCAGGTCTCCCGTCAGTACGTCGGCCTGCCCGGACAGTCGGCTGTTGCCCAGCAGCGCCACGAGCGAGTTGTGGAACTGCAAGTGGGCGTGGGTAGCCGCGAGGTAGTCATCGGTGCGGGCGGCCTCGGAGTACGCAGCCAGCGCCCGGGCCGGGGCGCCGAGGTCTGCGCCAGCGGCCCCGGCCCGCACGCCGGCGCTCTCCAGCACGAGGCGCGCCTGAAAGATCTCGGCGATATCGCGCTCGGTGAGCTCCGTCACGGTGACGCCGCGGTTGGCGGCACGGGTCAGCAAACCCTCGCCGGTCAGGATGTGCAGAGCCTCCCGCACTGTCGACCGGGCGACGTGGAAGGTCTCGGCAAGGGTGACCTCGCGCAGCGGCTCGCCCGGGCCGAACTCGCCATGGAAGAGCATCTCTCGCAGAGCACATGCGACCTTCTCGGTCGTGCTCGACCGGTCAAGACTGGGGAGGCTGGCCACTCCCTTGACAGTAGCCCGAGTCAGCCGGGAAACGTTGGTGTTACAGTATTGTCCGACAATCAGACAATCACTCTAACAGGAGCGTGCATGACCGCCATCCGTCCGCTGTCATGGGGCCGCCACTACCTGATGTGCCGCCCGGAGCACTTCAGAGTCACCTACGCGATCAACCCCTGGATGGACGTCGAGTCGCCCGTCGACCCGGACCTCGCGCTCGAACAGTGGGACCGCCTGGCCGGGACGATCGAAGCAGCGGGGGCCCGCGTCGAGCGCATCACCCAACTGCCCGAAACGCCGGACATGGTCTACGCGATGAACTACGGGTTGATAGACGGCGACCACGTGGTCGTGTCGCGCTTCCGTCATGAGCAGCGACGTCCCGAGGCGTCCGCGGCCGAATGGTGGTTCGGTGAGGCTGGACTGCGCACGACCCGGGTCGCCGACGCGAGGGCCGGGGCGTTCGAGGCGGGCGACGCGTTCCTTGTCGGCACCTCACTGCTGGTCGCCGACGGTCCGCGCACCGACCGCGCCACGCACGACGTGCTGTCACGCGCGCTGGGCGTGCGGGTCACGTCGGTCCGCATCACCCACCCCGCGCTCTACCACCTCGATCTCAGCTTCTGTCCCCTCGACGAGTCCCGGGCCATCGTGGCGCCGTCGGCATGGGACGCTGCCGGACGCGCGAGGGTCGCGGCACTCGTGCCCCAGCCGCTGGTGATCGACGACGAGGAGGCGTTCACCTTCTGTGCCAACTCTGTCGTGGTGGACGACATCGTGATCATGCCGGCCGGTCTGCCGGTCCGGGTCGGGCGCCAGTTGGAGCGCTGGGGGTTCACGGTGGTGGCAGTCGACGTCAGTGAGCTGCACAAAGGTGGGGGCTCGATCCGCTGCATGACGCTCCCACTCGACACGGTGCTCGACGATGCTCGGCTCGAGCTGGGTGACCGCCACGTGACGGCGGACCCTGGGCTGGCTGTGTGCCAGACTTCCTGACCTCCATGGACACCCCGGCCTACGACGAGACCGACCCAGCCTTTGCGCTGCACCTCGGGGGGAAGCTCGAGACCGTTTCCACCGTGCCGCTCCGTGACCGCGACGACCTGTCGCTTGCCTACACACCCGGGGTTGCGCGCGTGTGCACCGCGATCGCCGACCACCCGGAGCTCGTCGACGAGTTGACGTGGCGCTCCAACGTGGTTGCCGTGGTCACGGACGGGTCCGCCGTCCTGGGGCTCGGGAACATCGGTCCCGCGGCCGCTCTCCCTGTCATGGAGGGCAAGGCGGTCTTGTTCAAGGAGTTCGGGGGCGTAGACGCCGTCCCGATCTGCCTCGACGCCAGCAGTGTCGAGGACATCGTCGACACCGTTGTCCGACTGGCCCCCAGCTTCGGCGGCATCAACCTCGAGGACATCAGCGCACCGCGCTGCTTCGAGGTGGAGCGCCTCCTGCGGGAGCGACTCGACATTCCGGTCTTCCACGACGACCAGCACGGCACCGCCGTGGTGGTTCTCGCGGCACTGCGTAACGCCGCCCGCGTCACCGGTCGGTCACTCGGCGACCTGCGGGCCGTCGTCTCGGGCGCTGGCGCTGCGGGGGTCGCCGTCACGACGATTCTCGGTGAAGCTGGGATCGGGGACATCGCGGTCACCGACCGCCAGGGGGTGCTGCATCACGGCCGACTCGATCTCACCGCGGTCAAGCAGCGGCTCGCCGAGCTGACCAAGGAGAGCGAGCAATCCGGATCCCTGGCCGAGGCATTGCGCGGGGCGGACGTGTTCATCGGGGTCTCCGGCGGGAACGTACCCGAGGAAGCCGTGGCCGCCATGGCGCCCGGCGCCATCATCTTCGCGCTGGCCAACCCGGATCCAGAGATCCATCCCGAGGTGGCGCACCGCCATGCCCGGGTCGTCGCCACCGGCCGCAGCGATCTGCCCAACCAGATCAACAACGTCCTTGCGTTCCCCGGAATCTTCCGCGGCGCCCTCGATGTGCGGGCGACCACGATCACGGAGTCCATGAAGCTCGCCGCCGCCGACGCCATCGCGGGTGTGCTCGAAGGCGAGCTGTCCGAGGACCACATCGTGCCAAGCCCCTTCGACGAGCGGGTGGCACCATCGGTGGCTCGGGCCGTCGCTGAGGTTGCCGTCCGGGACGGTGTGGCCCGGTCGCCTGCGGGGCTGCGTGCCACGCACCGCGGGCCACGCAGCGCGGGCGGGACATCGACCTAGCCGGCTAACCGCCAGGGGTAGGGTCCGACGGGTGCTCGCCGCCACGGCTGTCCGCCTCGATCCCGATCACCCGCTCGACGGCCTGGAGCTGGGGGAGCACCCCGAGCCAGAGCCTCGCGAGGGCTGGACCACCGTGCGGCTGCGCGCCGCGGCGCTCAACCACCATGACGTCTGGAGCCTGCGCGGAGTCGGGCTGGCTGCTGACAAGCTGCCCATGGTGCTGGGCTGCGACGGCGCCGGAACCGACGAGGACGGCAACGAGGTCGTCGTCCATTCTGTGATCAGTGACCCGGACTTCCGTGGTGACGAGACGATGGACCCGCGCCGGTCCCTGCTCTCGGAGGTGTACGACGGAACGCTGGCGGACCTGGTCCAGGTGCCCCGTCGCAACCTGGTGCCGAAGCCGGCCGAACTGACCTTTGAAGAGGCAGCCTGCCTTCCCACCGCCTGGCTGACGGCGTACCGCATGCTGTTCACCCAGGCCCAGGTGCGGCCCGGGTCGACAGTCCTGGTGCAGGGAGCAGGCGGCGGGGTCGCAACGGCGTTGATCGCCCTCGGCCGAGCATCCGGCTTGCGGATGTGGGTGACCAGCCGAGACGAGGCCAAGCGGACGAAGGCGCTCGAGCTCGGTGCCGACCAGGCGTTCGAGCCGGGAGGGCGGCTGCCGAAGCGAGTCGACGCGGTGATGGAGACCGTCGGTGCGCCGACGTGGGAGCACAGTCTGAAGTCGCTGACCCAGGGCGGAACCCTCGTCGTGTGCGGTGCCACTGGCGGGCACGAGGCGATCACTGACCTCCGGCGGGTGTTCTTCCTGCAGCTGCGCATCGTGGGCGCCACGATGGGGACCCGGGACGAGCTGGATCGGCTGCTCCGGCTGTTGGCGGAGACGGGCGTCCGACCCGTGATCGACTCGGTGCTGCCCCTCGAGGACGCCGTCGAAGGGTTCAGACGCCTGGCGGAGGGTGCGGTCTTCGGAAAGATCGTGCTCACTCGACCCGCGTGACCGACGGCACCACCGACCGCGAGGCCGACGACGGGCTGCCGCGCTGGCGCGACCCGGCCTGGCGGGCCGAGATCCTCAGCTGGGCTTTTGATCGGCTGGCCATTGAGGGCTTGCGCCCTACGGGTCAGCCCGAGCAGGTAAAGGCGCGACCATGGTCGACCGTCTTCCGGCTGCCCACGGCTGCCGGCCCGACGTGGCTCAAGGCAAACGCCGCCGGTTCGCGATACGAGGCGTCCCTCGTGTCCGCGTTGGCCCGATGGGTGCCGGACCAGGTCGTGCCACCGGTCGCGGTGGAGCCGGCCGAGGGCTGGCTGCTCATGCGCGACGGCGGCCCGACGCTACAAAGCGTCCTGGCGTCGTCGGGCCGAGGCGGTGACCTGGCTGCGTGGGAGCGGCTCCTGGTCGAGCACGCACAACTGCAGCGAATTGTCGAGACCCACGTTCCCGAGCTTCTGTCGCTCGGTGTGCCGGACAACCGACCGCACGTGTTGCCTGCTCTGCGCGAGGACCTGCTGAGCGGGCACTCCGCCCTGCGACTGGGCCAAGACGGCGGTCCCTCGAATGAGGAGCATGAGGCGCTGCGAAAGATGGGCCGCGCCCTTGCCGGGGCCTGCGCCGCACTGGACGCCCTCGGGGTGCCCGATTCGATCGAGCATGACGACCTTCACGACAACAACGTGTTCGCCCCGAAGCGGCCTGGGCAGCCGATGCGGGTCTTCGACTGGGGCGACGCCGTCGTCGGCCAGCCGTTCATGGTGCTGCACGTGCTCCTTGGCACCGTGGCCGAAGTCGCGCAGCTTGCGGACGGAGCGCCGCAGCTGCTGCGGCTGCGTGATGCCTACCTGGATGCGTGGACCGACGTGGCGTCGCTCGACGACCTGAAGGAGGGGGCACGACTCGCCAACCGAGCCGTGGGCGTGGTCCGCGCAGCGAGCTGGCGGCGCGCTCTGTGCGAGGCCACTCTGGCCGGCCGCGCCCGCTGGGAGGACCGCATCGTCGGGTGGTTAGGCCAAGAGCCGGCGTACGTCCTCGAGCGCGCGCTGTAGCGCGGCCCGCACCTCGACGCCGTTCTCTGCGCTCAGCGGCCGGTCTCCGACGACGCGACGCAGGTCGGCCCCGAAGCCCTCGACCGCTGCCTCGAGCTCGTGGTGCGTCCATGGAGTCCCGCGGATCTCCCGGCGCACTCGGCGCGCGGTGTGGCGCTGTCGCCGGCGTACGTCCTTGGCCGCGGCCTTGAGCTCGCTGTGCAGGTCGCGGACCGACTCCTGCACCTCGCTGCGGATGTCGGCCGCGAGGTCGCGCACCGAGCCGGCGATCTCCTGCTCGAGGTCGTCGAGCTCGCCCCAGCGGTCACCCAGCTCAAGGCGGCCGGCGGCAGTGATGCGGTAGACCTTGCGCCCCTCCGCCACCTCGTGGGTCACGAGCCCGTCCTCCTCGAGCCGAGCCAGACGCGGATAGATGGTGCCGGCGCTGGGCGAGTAGAGCCCGATGAAGCGGTCCTCGAGCTCGCGGATGACGTCATAGCCGTGCCGCGGGGCCTCGTCGAGGAGCTTGAGCAGGTAGAGCCGGAGCCGGCCGTGACCGAAGACGGGACTCATGCGTCGTTCGCTTCGACCTGCTGGAGCAGCACGACGTCGCCGGACACCGTCTTGGCCTTGAGCAAGCCGCTGCCATCGCCGATCTGCCCGCGCATCCGCGCCATGCCGGGCTGGCGCTCTGCCTGGACTCCGTCGAACGCGCAGTCCAGCGACCCGCTCATGGTCTTGGCATCCACCCGCAGCCCCACCGACCCCGGCATACGCACTGACACGTCCCCGGAGACGCTGGAGACGTTGATGCGTCCACCCGTCTGTAGGTCGAGGTCCAGGGTCAGATCGCCGGACACCGTCTCGGCGCGCACGGACGCACTGCTGCCAGCGACCACCGTGAGATCACCGCTCACCGTGGTGAAGGCCAGTGCGCCCGCAAGCCGACGTGTCTCCAGGTCACCGCTGACCGTTTTCGCGGAGATGTCGGAACGGACACCGTCCAAGATGACGTCGCCCGAGACACTCTTGACCGCCATCCGGTCAGCGGTGATGCCAGAGACCACGGCGTCTGCGGACACGACCCCGAGCTCGACCGGACAGTCGGGGGACACGCTCACCGAGAGAGTGGCGCTCGCTCTTTCCCCACCGACCCAGTCGAACAGACCTCCCCAGGTCAACCGCTCGTGGGTGATGGTGAGGGTGCCGCCCTCCAGCCGGACGTCCAGTGGGCCCTCGAGGTTGGTGACCTCGACTCGGGCCGCTCCGGGGTGGGTGTCCTCAGCGTCCTCAGCGCGGCCGAGGACATCGATGCCGCCAGCGACCAGGCGCACGTCCAGGCGCCGGACGCCCTCGAGGTCGAGGAACTCGGGTTGCTCGATCCGCCACTGCTGCATGCTCGACTCCAGTCACGATGTATCGCGTTTGTTCGAATAAGATATATCGCGACTGATAGATGTCAAGAGCAGGGAGTGGGCAGGCCGGGCCGCCGTCACTCCTCGTCGTCGAGCCGGGCCAACCAGGTGGCGAGGCGCTCGACCGGCACCTCGAAGTCCGGATTGAGGTCGACGAACTGCCGCAGGTGAGCCGCCAACCAGGCGAGGGACACCGTCTCCTCGCCCCGTCGTGACTCGAGCTCCTCGATGCCCCGGTCGGTGAAGTACACCGCTGTGGCTCGTCAGCCGGGAAGGGTGAAGGCCTGCTCGACCAGTGCCCGCTGCTCGGCGTCGTGCTTCTTGTGCGAGCCGGCGGCCGGTGATGCCGACGCGGTCCGCGAGACGCACAGCAGGGGCCGAGCGCCGAGGTGCCCGGGCAGGTTCAGGGCCATGAACGGCCAGGGGCCTTGGTTGGCGGGTTCCTCCTGCACCCAGACAAGATCGGCCGAGCCGTACGCCGCGACCGCTTCGGCGAGCTCCCCGCCCGGCAGCGGGGCGAGCTGCTCGACGCGCACGATCGCGACCTGTTCGCCGCCCGAGGTGGCCCGCTTGGCCCGCTCGGCCAAGAGGTCGTAGTAGATCTTGCCCGAGCACAGAAGCACCCTGCGTACGCCGGCTGCGTCGATGCCGCCCTCGGTCTCGGGGATCACCGATCGGAACGAGCCGCCGGTGAAGTCCTCCGCGGGAGAGGCGGCCGACTTCAGGCGCAGCATGGACTTGGGTGTGAAGACCACCAGCGGCCGGCGCGGCTCGTGGTAGGCGTGCCAGCGCAGCAGATGGAAGTAGGACGCGGGGCTCGAGGGGTAGGCCACCGTCATGTTCTCCTCGGCGCACATCTGCAGGAAGCGCTCGATGCGGCCGGACGAGTGGTCAGGACCCTGGCCCTCGAAGCCGTGCGGGAGCAACAGCACGACCGAGGAACGCTGTCCCCACTTCTGCTCGGAGGAGGAGATGAACTCGTCGATGACCGTCTGCGCTCCGTTGAAGAAGTCGCCGAACTGCGCCTCCCAGAGCACGAGCGCGTCCGGTCGGGCCACCGAGTAGCCGTACTCGAAGCCCATCGCCGCGAACTCCGAGAGCAACGAGTCATAGATCCAGAACCGAGCCTGGCCCTCATCGAGGTTGGCCAACGGCACCCACTCGGCGCCGGTCTCTTTGTCGATGAGGACCGCATGGCGCTGCACGAACGTGCCCCGCCGGCTGTCCTGACCGGACAGGCGCACCGGCTTGCCCTCGAGCAGCAGCGAACCGAACGCGAACAGCTCGCCCATCGCCCAGTCGATGCCGCCTTCGGAGGCCATGGCCGCGCGCCTCTGAAGCAGAGGCATCAGCTTGGGGTGCACCGTGAAGGAACTCGGCAGGGCCACGTGCGCGTCGGCGATGAGCTTGACGACTTCGAGGTCGACTGCGGTGCGTCGCGACTCACCCACCGAGGCCTTCTGCTCGGCCGGACGCTCGATGCCCTTGCCGGTGCCCTTCTCCTCCGACGAGGAGACCGTCTCCCGTGTCTCGGCGAAGACCCGTTCGAGCTGCTGCTGGTAGTCGCGCAGCGCCTGCTCCGCCTCCTCCACGGAGATGTCACCACGCCCGATGAGCGACTCGGTGTAGATCTTGCGCACCGACCGCTTGCTCTCGATCAGCCGGTACATCAGGGGCTGGGTCATCGATGGGTCGTCGCCCTCGTTGTGCCCACGGCGGCGATAGCAGACCATGTCGATGACGACGTCCTTCTTGAACTCCTGGCGGTACTCGAACGCCAGCTGGGCCACCCTGACGCAGGCCTCCGGGTCGTCACCGTTCACATGGAAGATCGGCGCCTGGATCATGCGCGCCACGTCGGTGCAGTAGAACGAGGACCTTGACGCCGCGGGCGACGTGGTGAAGCCGACCTGGTTGTTGACGACGACGTGCACTGTCCCGCCGGTGCGGTAGCCGCGCAGCTGCGAGAGGTTCAGCGTCTCGGCCACGACTCCCTGGCCGGCGAACGCAGCGTCCCCGTGCAGCAGAACGGGCAGCACCGTGAAGCCGCCCTCGCCCTTGTCGAGGCGGTCCTGCTTGGCGCGGGTGATGCCCTCGAGGACGGGGTTGACCGCCTCGAGGTGGGAGGGGTTCGCCGCCAGGTAGACCTTGCACTCGTTTCCGTCAGCCGCCTTGTAGGTGCCCTCGGTGCCGAGGTGGTACTTCACGTCGCCCGAGCCCTGCACCGAACGCGGGTCCTGGTTGCCCTCGAACTCCCGGAAGATCTGTCCGTAGCTCTTTCCGGCCAGATTTGCCAGCACGTTGAGCCGGCCTCGGTGCGGCATGCCGATCGTCACCTCGTCCAGCCCTGCCTTGGCCGAGGCCGCCATCACCTGGTCGAGCATGGGGATGACCGATTCGCCACCCTCGAGGGAGAACCGCTTCTGGCCGACGTACTTGGTCTGCAGGAACGTCTCGAAGGCCTCCGCCGCGTTGAGCCGTCGCAGGATCCGCAGCTGCTCCTCGCGCGAGGGCTTGGTGAACGGGACCTCGACCCGCTCCTGGATCCACCGGCGTTCCTCGGGGTCCTGGATGTGCATGTACTCGATGCCCATCCGGCGGCAGTAGGACTCGCGCAGCACCCCGAGGATCTCCCTCAGGGACGCCATCGCCTTGCCACCGAAGCCGCCGGTGGCGAACTCCCGGTCGAGGTCCCACAACGTGAGGCCGTGCGACACCACGTCGAGGTCGGGGTGGGATCGTTGCCGGAACTCCAGCGGGTCCGTGTCGGCCATGAGGTGGCCGCGGACGCGGTAGGCGTGGATCAGCTCCTGGACACGCGCCTGCTTGACGACGTCGTCCTCGTGAGAGGCCGAGATGTCGCGGATCCAACGGATCGGCTCGTAGGGGATGCGCAGCGCCTGGAAGCACTCGTCGTAGAAGCCGTCCTCGCCCAGCAGCAAGCCGTGGATGCGGCGCAGGAAGTCACCGGACTGTGCGCCCTGGATGATGCGGTGGTCGTACGTCGAGGTCAGCGTCATGGTCTTGCTGACCGCGAGCCGGGCCAGCGTCTCCGGCGCCGCCCCCTGGTACTCCGCGGGATACTCCATCGCCCCGACGCCGATGATGGTGCCCTGCCCGGCCATGAGCCGGGGGACTGAGTGCACCGTGCCGATCGTTCCGGGATTGGTCAGGGTGATGGTCGTGCCAGCGAAGTCGTCGGCCGTGAGCTTGTTCGCGCGCGCCCGCCGGACGATGTCCTCGTACGCTGACCAGAAGGCTGCGAAGTCCATCGCGTCGGCCCCCTTGATCGAGGGCACGAGCAGGCTCCGGGTGCCGTCGGGCTTCGCGATGTCGATGGCCAGCCCGAAGTTGACCTGTTCCGGAGTGATGACGGCCGGCTTGCCGTCGACCTCGGTGAAACCGTTGTTCATCTCCGCCATCGCCTGCAGGGCCCGGACCACGGCGTAGCCGATGAGGTGGGTGAACGAGACCTTGCCACCTCTGCCCCGCTGGAGGTGGTTGTTGATGACGGTGCGGTTGTCAATGAGCAGCTTCGCCGGCACGGCGCGCACGCTGGTGGCCGTCGGCACCGCGAGGCTGGCCTGCATGTTGGCCACGACCCGGGCGGCCGGTCCCTTGAGTGGTCTTGCGCCGGGAGGAGCGCTGCTCGCCGGTGTGGGAGC
>JACCUZ010000415.1 GCA_013698395.1 Sporichthyaceae bacterium | reverse complement strand
GGATAAGGCAGAACTCCCAGCCAACAGTGCGGACACGCCGAATGTTCTGACTACACCAACCCGCCGCAACGAGGGCATCCCCGCAGGCCAGACCGCAGATCAGCCCTCAGAGAGCCCGTAACTTCGGCCTAGGCCTGACCGGGACGCACACCCTCGACGCCCAGGGCGACCGAAAGCGGTGTTCATCTTCCAGGCCGCCAGCACGGTCATCACCGCCTCGGGCAGCCGCGTCGCCCTCCTCAACGGAGCCATGGTCTGCAACGTGGCAGGTCGGCGGCTCCGCGACGCTCGGCACCACCTCGGTCTTCGCGGGCACCGTCCTCGCTATGACCTCAGTGACCGCCAACACCACCGCGTCGGTGACCGGCCGGCTGCTGGCCCGCAACGCCGCGGTCACCCTCGACTCCAACCCCATCACCCGGCCGGCCTGCGCCGCGGTGACACCCACGACAAGCACCACCGCGACGGCCACGTCAACCACAACACCGAACGCGACGCCAACTGCAACGGCCGGCTCGACAATGGTCTCGGCCACGACCACGCCGACGGGGTCCCCGAGACGTGGCAACAGGGACAGCCGCGGTGGTGGTGGCGGCACGAGTGACAGCGGCACTGACTCTGGCACCGGTGGCGCCCGCGGCACTGGTACAGCTGGCGGTGGCGGCACCGACAACGGCGGTACCGCCGACGCGTTGGGGCGAACTCCGCCGATCACCCAATCGAGCGGCCCCCAACCTGCCCCCGACCAGCGCCAGGGTGACCGCCACCGGGGTCGCCGGCCCGCTGGCGGTCATCCTCGGCGGGCTCGCCGTCCTGGCATCCCGGCGCATGACCGCTAACCACCGGTGTGTAGAAGCCACGGTCTCATCGCAGAACCAGGCGATGCGGGGGCGGGGTCACACCGATAGGGCCATGCCGCCTGACCTGGCTTGGACGAAGCTCACGGCCATCCGGTCACCCGATCGCATACCATGGTCCAAACTTGTCACCGGTCAGGCGAGGCAGTAGGTCCGCCTCGGTCGCCAGCATCCAGACCCGGTCCGGCCGCTCTCACGCGCGGTCGGCGACGCCTGCCTGGCCGGACTGCCCGGCACAGTGAGCGCAACAGTAGATATTTCCTTCTGCTTCGCTACCGTGGCCGAGGACGCGACACCCGCAGTGCTTGCACGTCGGTGCCATGGCGTGGATGGCGCACTCGAAGCTGTCGAACGTGCTGGACCGGTCGCCCAGTGTGATGGTGAACGTCTTATCGTAGTCGTTTCCGCAGGTGTCGCAGGTGGCCATGGTGGGTCCATCCGTCGTGGGGTAGGCGAAACCGTTCGAGTCCAGTTAGTAGTAGCGCCGCCGCGTACCACCGATGGGCACGAAGTTCATGACGAGACCGACGATCAGCAATATCACGCCGATGATCAGCAGGATCTGCAGGTCTACTACGAGCCCGAGGACGATCAGGATGATGCCGAGGATGACCATGAGGATCCCCTTCGATCGGTCATTGCCGACAGCATGTCGGCAGGATCTGACGTGCCCACGCGCCGGCTCACCACACCTGGGGCGGTCGTCGAGTTCTGTGTACGGCGCTGTCCCTACTTCTTCTTCTTGCTGGCGGTCGCCTTCCCGCCCTCGCGCCCGGCTTCTTTCTTCTGTGCGGTGGTGCCGCCCTGGGAGGAGTCACCGCCCGACCCGGACTTCTGCCCACCATGTTTGGACGCGTCTGGGGAGTTCGCGATGCGTGCGGCCCGGGACTTCGACATCCCCTTGTCCTTGAGGGCCTCGTACTGCTTCTCGTTCTTGATGTTCGACGGCATTGGAAAGGTCCTTCCTTCTGGTAGGCGACCACCGAGCGGGTCGCCGAGTTCTCAGCCGGAGCCGGAGTGAGAGACATCACTGCTCAGGCCCGCGGTGTACCCACCTCGACGAAAGAAGACGCACCCCTTGACGGCCCTTCGGGGCCCCCTCCTCCTTCCGCCGGAACAAGTCCCCAGCATGGATGCCCTCAGCGCTCGGAGGCCCCTGGTTTTCCGGCATGAGCCCCGGGTATCGGCCGGGTCACTGCTCTAGTGCGCCGGAGGAGAGAATCATGGACCCTGTCGTGCTGATCGTGGTTCTTCTCGTCGTTCTCGCTGCCGTCGGCGGGTTCGCGTGGATGCAGCAGCGCCGGCGTCAGTTGCAGGACAGGTTTGGCCCGGAGTACGAGCGGTCGGTCGCCACCAGCGGTGATCGTCGTGGGGCGGAG
>JACCUZ010000404.1 GCA_013698395.1 Sporichthyaceae bacterium | reverse complement strand
GTTACGGGCCACCTCCGGGGCAGGCGGGTTACGGCATGCCCGCTGCCAGCGGGTTCGGCGGTGCCGGCGCGCTGAGCCAGCAGGACGAGCGAACCTGGGGGATGCTCGCGCACGTCAGCGCGATCCTCGCCGCGATAGTCGGCCTGTCCTTCCTCGGGCCGCTGATCGTCATGCTGGTGCAGGGACCGAAGTCGCAGTTCGTGCGCCGGCAGTCGGTCGAGGCACTGAACTTCCAGATCACGACCTACATCGCGGGCATCATCTCGGCCATCCTGATCATCGTCCTGATCGGCATCCTGATGCTGATCGCGGTGGGCATCGCGTGGCTGGTCCTCACCATCATGGCGGCGCTCGCCGCCAACCGCGGCGAGGACTACCGCTACCCGGTGAACCTGCGGCTGGTGAAGTAGGCCGCCGCTCAGTCCAACAGGTCCCGTACGACGGCGTCAGCCAGCAGACGGCCGCGCAGCGTGAGCGCCGCGCGGCCGTTCGCCTGGGCGGACCGGTCGAGCAACTCGTCGGTCACCGCCTGGTCCGCCGCTGAGCGTCCGATCGGGGTCAGGTCATCCAGCGGGTGTCCCTCACGAAGCCGGATGCCCAGCAGGACCCGCTCGACCCGTTGCTGCTCGGCGGTGAGCACCTCGCGGGCGTACGCCGGGCTGGAGCCGGCAGTCAGCCGCGCGGAGTAGGCGCTTGGGTGCTTGACGTTCCACCACCGGGTACCGCCGACATGGCTGTGCGCCCCGGGACCGATCCCCCACCAGTCGTGGCCCAGCCAGTAGCCCTCGTTGTGGCGGGCCTGCTGGTGGTCGGCCCGCGCCCAGTTGCTGATCTCGTACCACGCCATGCCGGAGACCCCAAGCAGGTCGTCCGCGAGCAGGTACCGATCCGCGAGCGCGTCGTCGTCCGGCGCAGCCAGCTCACCGCGGCGCACCTGACCGGCCAGCCTGGTGCCTTCCTCGACCACCAAGGCGTAGGCGCTGACATGGTCCGGCTCGCAGGCCAACGCCGCCTCGATGCTGGTCCGCCAGTCGGTCAGGGACTCCCCTGGCGTGCCGTAGATCAGGTCGAGGCTCACGCCCTCGAAACCGGCCGCGCGCGCCCAGCCGACGGCGAGCGCGACCCGGTCTGGATCATGGGTGCGGTCGAGGGTGCGCAGCACGTGGGGCACTGCCGACTGCATGCCGAAGGACACCCGGGTGAACCCGGCTTCGCGAAGCCGGTGCAACGACTCCGCGTCGACGCTGTCGGGGTTGGCCTCAGTGGTCACCTCGGCACCCTCGACGAGGCCGAAGTCGTCCCGGATGCGCCGCACCAGGCCACCCAGGTCGTCCGGAGGCAGCAGGGTCGGCGTGCCTCCGCCGAAGAACACCGTGGCAACGGGCAGGTCCAGCGCACCGAGGACGCCCCGCGCGAGCGTCAGCTCGGCGGCGGCCGTGCCGGCGTACGCCTGCTGCGAAGCGCCACCACCCAGCTCCGTCGCGGTGTAGGTGTTGAAGTCGCAGTAGCCGCAGCGCACCGCGCAGTACGGGACGTGCACGTAGATCCCGAACGGCCGTGACCCGAGTCCGGCGAGAGAAGAGGCGGGCAGCCGCCCGTCGGGCGGGGCGGGCTCTCCTTCGGGCAGGGCCGACGGCACTGAGGTGCTACCGGGACGGGTTCGCGGCGCGCGCCCGAGCCTTGAGCGTGCGCTGGACGGCGGCGTCAAGATCATCGGCAAGACTGGGCTCGTCGAGCAGGCTGCGCAGGCGCTCGTCGTCGGCGTGCTGGAGGTCGAACACCTCGCCGACGGTGACCCCGTGCTGCGGTCGTGAGGCGACGCTCATGGCGTCGCCGGCTGCGGCGGTCCCCTCACCGATGACCCTGAGGTACGCGCCGGGCGCCCCATGGGCGAAGAAGCGCTTCACCCAGCGTGGCTCACCCATCCAACCCTGGAACGTCGCGCAGGGAATGCGCGCCATCGTCACCTCGAGCAGCAGACCGTCGTCGCCGACCTGCCACCGTTCGCCGATGGCGGCACCGGTGACGTCGAGCCCGACCGTGGTCAGGTTCTCGCCGAAGCAGCCGCCGGTGAGCTCCCGGCCGAGCTCGCCGGCCCACCAGTCCAGGTCCTCGCGGGCGTAGGCGTAGACCGCCTGGTCCGGACCGCCGTGGTGGCGCGTGTCGACCTGGCTGTCGCCGGCCACGCCGAGCCGGCGTACATGGACCCGCCCGGGGACTGGGCGCTTGTCAATCGCGGTCGTGTCGAGGTCACCGAGCACGTCGGGGATGACTGCGTGCACGACGTTGACGGAGGAGACGCGAGCGGGCACCGGCCTACCTCCTGGTCTTCTCTGCCGGACTGTCGGTCGAGAGCGCTGCGATGAAGGCCTCCTGCGGCACCTCGACGCGGCCGACCATCTTCATCCGCTTCTTGCCTTCCTTCTGCTTCTCGAGCAGCTTGCGCTTGCGGGTGATGTCGCCGCCGTAGCACTTGGCGAGCACGTCCTTCCGGATCGCCCGGATGCTCTCGCGGGCGATGATGCGCGCCCCGATGGCCGCCTGGATGGGCACCTCGAACTGTTGCCGCGGGATCAGCTCTCGAAGCCGTTGGGTCATCTGCACGCCGTACGCGTAGGCCTTGTCCCTGTGCACGACGGCGGAGAAGGCGTCCACGGTCTCCCCCTGCAACAGGATGTCGACCTTCACCAAGGCCGCCGCCTGCTCCCCCTCGACCTCGTAGTCCAGGGATGCATAGCCGCGGGTGCGGGACTTGAGGTTGTCGAAGAAGTCGAACACGATCTCAGCCAACGGGAGGGAGTAGCGCAGCTCGACGCGCTCCTCGGACAGGTAGTCCATCCCCTGCAGCGTGCCGCGCCGCGTCTGGCAGAGGTCCATGATCGATCCGATGTAGTCGCTCGGCGCCAGGATCGTGGCGCGTACGACCGGCTCGAAGACCTCCGCGATCTTTCCCTCAGGGAACTCGCTCGGGTTGGTCACGACGCGTTCGCCGCCGTCGTCCATCGCCACCCGGTACACGACGTTCGGGGCCGTCGCGATGAGGTTGAGGTCGAACTCGCGCTCGAGCCGCTCCCGCACGATCTCCAGATGCAGCAGGCCGAGGAACCCGCAGCGGAACCCGAAGCCCAGCGCGGCGGAGGTCTCGGGCTCCCAGAGCAGGGCCGCGTCGTTGAGCTGCAACCGCTCGAGCGCGTCGCGCAGGTCGGGGTAGTCGTCACCGTCGACCGGATACAGACCCGAGAACACCATCGGCTTCGGGTCCTTGTACCCCCCCAGTGCCCTCGTCGCCGGCTTGGTTGCGGTGGTGACGGTGTCGCCCACCTTGGACTGGCGGACGTCCTTGACGCCGGTGATCAGGTAGCCGACCTCTCCCACGCCCAGGCCTTCGGTCGGACTGGGCTCCGGGGAGATGACGCCGATCTCCAGCAGGTCGTGCTGGGCGCGCGTCGAGAGCATGAGGATGCGCTCACGGGAGGAGAGGTGTCCGTCGATCACCCGCACATAGGTGACGACACCGCGGTAGACGTCGTAGACGCTGTCGAAGATCATGGCGCGGGCCGGTGCGTGGGGATCGCCTACCGGCGGCGGCACGTCACGCACGATTTTCTCCAGGAGCTCGCGGACCCCCTCCCCGGTCTTCGCGCTCACCCGGAGGACGTCGTCGGAATCGCAACCGATGATGTGCGCGATCTCCGCGGCGTACTTTCCGGGCTGGGCCGACGGAAGGTCGATCTTGTTCAGCACGGGGATGATCTGCAGGTCGTTCTCGAGCGCCAGGTAGAGGTTCGCCAACGTCTGGGCCTCGATGCCCTGCGCCGCATCGACGAGCAGGACGGTGCCTTCACAGGCGGCCAGGCTGCGCGACACCTCATAGGTGAAGTCGACATGGCCCGGCGTGTCGATCATGTTCAGGGCGTAGACCGTGCCGTCGTCGGCCGCATACGGCAACCGGACCGCCTGGCTCTTGATCGTGATCCCGCGCTCCCGCTCGATGTCCATCCGGTCGAGGTACTGCGCGCGCATCGTCCGCTCGTCCACCACACCGGTGAGCTGGAGCATGCGGTCGGCCAGCGTCGACTTGCCATGGTCGATGTGGGCGATGATGCAGAAGTTGCGCAGGATCGCGGCGTCGGTGCGGCTCGGGACCGGCTCGTCGGTCGGGCGGCTAGCGGGCACGCAGGGTCCAATGCGGGTGTCGTCGGGTGATCAGGGCTTGCGGCGTACGCCGGCGGGCTGGCGCCATCATCCCACGCGGCCGAGGCAGCCGCGTCTGCTCGACCCGGCAGGCGCACGGGAGGATCTGGGCATGACGCCCTCGATGCCCTCGATGCCCTCGATGCCTTCGATGCCGTCGATGCCGTCGCTTTTTGGAGGCCCGGCTGCGCCCTTGCTACCCTGGCCTGTCGCAGCCGCGCCTTGCGCGGGCTCACGTCCGTCTTTCCCACTTCAGATCTCGAGGCTTCCTTCGTGGCGAACATCAAGTCCCAGCTCAAGCGGATCAAGACCAACGAGAAGGCCCGTCAGCGGAACAAGGCGGTCAAGTCCTCCCTCAAGACCTCGATCCGACGGTTCCGCACGGCCGCCGACGCGGGTGAGCGCGACACCGCGGTCGAGGCCATGACGGTGGCCTCGCGCCAGCTGGACAAGGCGGCCAGCAAGGGCGTCATCCATGCCAACCAGGCGGCCAACCGCAAGTCGGCGATGGCCAAGCGGGTCACCTCGCTCTAGGGGACCGCAGCGGTCAGCTCGCGCGAGCCGCGGCGATAGCGACGATTGCCCGCTCCAAGGCGTAGACCGGGTCGGTGCCGCCACCCTTGATCTGCTCGTCCGCGTGCGCGACGGCCGTGATGGAGGCCGCTACCGCCTCCGCGCTCCACCCGCCTAGCTGGCCGCGAGCCTTGCGCACCTGAAAAGAAGAGATGCCGAGGTCGCGCGCCATGTCGTCCGGTTTCATGGTTCGAGGCATGCCGCCCACTCGTGCCAGGGTGCGCAGCCCGGCCGCGAACGCAGCGTTGACGGGCACCGGGTCGACACCCGTGGCCAGCGCATGTCGCAGCAGTCTCAGCGCGTCCGCGGAGCGGCCCTCGATGGCGGCGTCGGCGACCCGGAAACCGCTGGCCTCGACGCGCCCGGCGTGGTACCGCTCGACCACCGCACGGTCGACGACGCCGTCCGTGTCGGCGACGAGCTGGCTGCAGGCGTTTGCCAGCTCGCGCAGGTCGTTACCCACCGCGTCCACGAGCGCCGATGCGGCGTCGGGCCGGATCGTGTGCTTGGCCCGGGCGAACTCGGCTTGCACGAAGGCGATCTTCTCGTTCTCCCACTTCAGCGCCTTGCACTCGATGACCGGTGCCTTGCTCTTGCGTACCGCGTCGACCAGTGCCTTGCCCTTGACCCCGCCCCCATGCACGAGGACGAGGGCCGCTCCCTCGGGCGGGGCCGCCACGTAGGCCCTGAGCTCGTGGACTACCCCATCGGCCGCCTCTCCGAGGTCACCGACGACGATGACTGTCAGCTCACCGAACAGCGACGGGTTGGCCAACGCCGTGATCCGCCCCTGCTCCAGGCCGACGGCGGAGAGCTTCTGCACCTCGGCGGTGGCGTCGTGCCGGCGTGCCTGCGAGACAATGTGCGACACCGCCCGGTCGCGGAGCAGCTCCTCTGGGCCGGTGACGAGGGTGACGAGCGCGGGGGGTTCGGAAGCCATCATGGGCAACCTACCTGCCCGCGGTGACGAGTCGGAGGCTCCGACCGTGGCCAGCGACGACCAGGGTCCCGTCGCGGTCGGTCCGACCGAGAAGAGCGCCTGTGGTCCGCAGCGCGGACAGTGTCGCCTTCGCTGGATGGCCGTAGTCGTTGTCCTGTCCCACAGAGACCAGGGCGATCTGCGGCCGTACGTGGGACAGCAGCTCGGGAGCCTGGTAGCGCGACCCGTGGTGGGCGACCTTGAGAACGTCGACCGGCTGCAGCCGTCCGGAGGCAACCAGTGCCCGTTGCGCCTCCGGCTCGACGTCACCGGTGAGCAAGACCCTCACCGCACCCGCGCGCACCAGCAGCACCGTGCTGGCGTTGTTGGGCAGCGACCCGGCTCGGATCACCCGGTCGGGCCAGACGACCTCCCACGAGACCGGGCCTGTCCTCGCCCGGTCACCGACCGCGGCGCGGGTCAGCGGCACCCCGGCCGCAGCGGTCCATCCCCGTACCCGATCCAGCTCCTCCGACGGCTCGTCGTACAGCCCCACCTGCACCTCCCCCACCACACGACGGCGCAGCACACCAGGCAGCCCCTCGACGTGGTCGGCATGCAGGTGGGTCAGCACAACGGCCACGACCTCCGTCACCCCGAGCCCGTCCAGGCACCGGTCGACCAGGGCGGGATCCGGCCCGGCGTCCACCACCACGGCGCGGTGATCCCCGGCGGCGAGGACCAGCGCGTCACCTTGCCCGACGTCGCACGCCGCCATCGCCCAGTCGCGCGGCGGCCAACCTGGCCGTGACACAGGGACCGCGACCGCGACGACGAGCACCACCGCAACGGCGCCGGCCTGAGCGGGCCGCCGAGCAAGATGCCGGACCAGGAGCACAGCAGCCGCCGTGACCATGGTGAGCAGCAGCGCTCCAGACAGGGACGCTGGCCAGGCGGTAGCGGCCCACGGCAGGCCGGCCGCCCAGCGAGCGACAACGACCACCCACCAGACGAAGGCACCGGCCAGCCACGCCAACGCTGTCGCGGTCGGCTGGTGCACCGACGAGGCGACGGTCGCCATGACCCCGAGCACGGTGGCCGGCGCGATCACCGGCGCCACGAGCAGGTTGGCCGGTACGGCGACCAGGCTTACCTGCCCGCTCAACATGGCCACCACCGGGGCGCACACCAGCTGCGCGGCCAACGGCACGGCCAGCGCCTGGGCCAACGGAGCCGGCAGGCCGCGCTCCTGCCAGGCACGGGCCCACCGCGGCGCCAGCAGCACCAGAGCACCAGTCGC
This sequence comes from Sporichthyaceae bacterium, assembly GCA_013698395.1. Lineage (GTDB taxonomy): Bacteria > Actinomycetota > Actinomycetes > JACCUZ01 > JACCUZ01 > JACCUZ01. Next base: position 473 of record JACCUZ010000404.1, on the reverse strand, counting down.
GAGCACCGAGAGCACGAAGCCGTATGACCGCGACAACCACGGGTCGAGCAAGAGCAGGACCACGACCGTGACGCCCAGGGCAGCGAGACTGCGCCGTCGCCGCCCGCTGGCCAGCGCACTCAGAGCCACCGCCCCCATGGCGGCCGCCCGGACGACCGACGGCTGTGGTCGGGCCAGGACGACGAAGCCGACCATCGCGACCGCAGCGAGGAGGGGCAGCGCCCGGCCACGCACGCCGACGTTCCGTCCCAGGAGCAGCACGAACCCGGTGACAATGGCCAGGTTCGCGCCGCTCACGGCGGTGAGGTGGGTCAGTCCCGCCGTGCGGAAGTCGTCGGCGAGGGTGGAGGGAACCCGGCTGGTGTCGCCGATCACGAGGCCCGGCAGGAGCCCACGCTGGGCGGTGGGCAGGCCGCCGCTCGCCCGACGCAGCCCAGCTCTCAGCGCACCGGCGACGCGCTGCAGCGCTGAGG
>JACCUZ010000399.1 GCA_013698395.1 Sporichthyaceae bacterium | reverse complement strand
GTCCTGCATCGGTCTGACCGCCATGCCGGCGACGACCTGCCCGAGGAGGCTGGGGTCGGCGTCGAGCAGCGCCCGGATGGCAAAGCCGCGCGAGGCGAAGCCGCCGTAGTTGGCCAGCGCGTGGCCGAGGTGGCCGACGCCGACGATGACCACGGACCAGTCCTGGGTCAGCCCCAGCTCCCGGGAGATCTGGTACAGCAGGTAGTCCACGTCGTAGCCCACCCCCCGGGTGCCGTAGGACCCGAGGTAGGAGAGGTCCTTGCGCAGCTTCGCGGAGTTGACCCCGGCAGCGACGGCGAGCTCCTCTGACGACACGGTCGAGACACCCGACTCCGCGAGCCCGCCGAGGGCTCGCAGGTACAAGGGGAGCCGGGCGACCGTGGCGTCAGGTATGCCGCGGGTCCGGACGGCGGCGCTGCGTCGTCGGATCGTCACGGGGCTGTCACGGGTCTCCAGTCGCCTGCGGCCGGGGCGGCCGCCCTGGCGCCTCGTCGGCGGGGGTCAGGTTATGCGCTTGTGAACGAGAGCACAAAGTGAGCGCCGAACGATCCGGCTCAGCCGGTCAGCGCCGCCCGCAACTGGTCGGCTCGCACCCGCCAAGAGGCGTGCTCGCGCCCGTCGACGAGGACCACCGGAATCTGCTCCCAGTAGCGGGCTTGCAGCTCGGCGTCGTCGAGGATGCTCAGCTCCTCGAACCTCTCCCCCAGCTCGGCGGTGACCTCGTCGACCACCAAGCGCGCCTCGTCGCACAGGTGGCAGCCCGGCTTGCCGATCAAGGTCACTCGGGGGCTCACCCGCGGAAGAGTGGCACAGCGCTCGCGTCGTGGCGAATGCGCGCGAACTGGCACCTTTCCCTGCCTGCGGTTAGCCTCGTCCGACCACGCCTCATCGCCCTGCCGGAGGGAGGCCCGGTGCACGATTCGGTCGCCCTCACCCGGCCCGTCGCTCTCGGCGAGCTGCGGTGGCTGGTGGGAGCCGAGCTCGGCATCGTGTTCTCCTCCGCCGCCTCACCGGGCACTGCACCGCCAGGTCAGGGCGGGGGTAGCGAGGGCAGCCCTGAGAGCACGCGGATCGCAGCGCTGGTCACGCTGGCTCAGCAGGGCGACGCGGAGGCCTTCGGCCAGATCTACGACGCGTACGTGAACGCGGTCTACCGCTACCTCTACTACCGGCTCGGGTCGCACTCCCAGGCCGAGGACCTGACCTCAGAGACGTTCCTGCGTGCCCTGCGGCGCATCGACTCCTTCAGCTGGCAGGGCAAGGACATCGGTGCATGGTTCGTGACCATTGCCCGAAACCTGGTGGCTGACCACGTGAAGTCCAGCCGGTTCAGGCTCGAGGTGACGACTGCGGACATGCTCGACGCCGACCGCGCGGACGACGGCATCGAGGACGAGGTGCTCTCTCGGCTCCAGAACGCGGTCCTGCTCGACGCCGTGCGCCAGCTCAAGCCCGAGCAGCAGGAGTGCATCGTGCTGCGGTTCCTGCAAGGCCTCTCCGTGGCGGAGACGGCAGCGGTCCTGCAGCGCTCGGAGGGCGCGGTCAAGCAGCTCCAGCTGCGTGCCGTCCGCGCGCTCGCCAAGCTGCTACCCGAGCAGGCCGCATGAGCCCGGCCGGCAGCGGCATAACCGCCGTGTTCTCCGGTCGTTGTCAGGTCGCAACGCGGTCGATCCGTCATGCGCCGAGCCAGCGACAGGGGGTTGTGGGATGACCAGGGTGCCGGAGTGGTCGGCGGCTCTCGCCGGTCCGCTCTCGCGCGCCCGGCGGCGGGAGGCTGAGGACTTCGAAGCCCTGCTCCAAGGTGATCGAGTGGCCGCCGGCGTGTCGTCCCTGGTCCCGCTTGTGGCCCTTGCGCGCACGCTGGAACCGGTCGGGCCTTCGCCCGCCCCAGAGTTCCGTCTCGCGCTTCGGGAACGGCTGCTCGATGAAGCGGCACGCCGCCCGGCACCGGCAACCTTGCCGGCTCCGCGGCCTACCCGGCCCCGCCGGGCGTCGCTACGTAGCGCTGCCGCGACGGTCCTCGCCGCTTCGCTGGTCACCGGGGTGGGGGCGGCAGCCGCCAGCTCCCGCGCGCTGCCGGGTGACGCGTTGTACGGGCTGAAGCGCCAGATCGAGGCGGTGGAGCTGGCCCTGACGTTCTCCGACCTCGACCGGGGCCGCGAGCTGCTCGAGCAGGCCGAGGCGCGGCTGGGTGAGGCCGAGCAGCTCGCCGCGTCTGGCCAGGCGTCGGAGGCCGGGACCGAGCAGGACATCGCTGGAGTGCTCGCCGACTGGGAGACCGCTGTCGTCGAGGGCGCGAGCGCGCTGACCCTCGCCTACCGTGACACCGGCGATGCCGAGCCGATGCTGCTGCTCGACCGCTTCGTGGTCGAGCAGCGCGAGCGGCTCGACGACCTGCTGCTGCGCGTCGACCCAGCGCTGCGGGACCAGGTGCGCGCCGCCCTGGCCACGCTCGCCGCGCTCGGCGCGCAAAGCGCTGCGGTTCTTGCCGCGGCGCCGCAGGCCGCCGGAGACGGCTGGGCGGTGAGCCGGCTGGTCGACCGCGGTAGCTCCGCTGCTGCCGGCGTGACCGGCCAGTCCGATGGGCTGCTGAGCGCCTTGGGCGGTGAGCCGGGGCCAGCTGACGTCACCGGTGCGGCCGCCGCGGTCGGAGGCGATCAAGCCCTGACCGATGCGACCAGTGGGGCCGTTGCGCCCGGCTCGACCACCGGCTCTGGCGCGACGGGCGACCCCGGCGCGCTGCTGAGTCCGGGGGTAACCGCGACGAGCGATCCCCTGGTCACCAGCGATCCCCTCGTCACCAGCGATCCTCTTCTGACACCGGCGCCGTTGCCGACGACCGCAGTACCGCTGCCCTCGGCGACCTCGGTGCCGGCGATCACGGTGACAGCCAGCGTGCCCCTATCGACCGCGAGCATCACGACCACCGTCACGAGCAGCCCCTTGCCGTCGGTGACCCTTCCGCCGCTGCCGCTGCCCAGCCTGTCGACCACCTGCATCCCGGTCCCGCCGCTGACCACCTGCTAGGAGCCGCCCTCCCGCACGGTTGGCCGCACTTCACCAGGCGAGAGCACGCTCCGCACGGCGTCTACGCCTCCCGAAGCGCGCGTTGACCACGTATACGTGGGGCTCTCCTGCTCGGGTTCAAGGGGTCGACGCAACATCTCGAGTCGTGGAGGTGTTGGTGGTGGGCCGTCCGAGGAAGTTGAAGTCGATGCAGAGGGCCTTCTGGCGTGGGGTCGCCGAGGGGCTGGTGGTGGAGG
>JACCUZ010000327.1 GCA_013698395.1 Sporichthyaceae bacterium | reverse complement strand
CGCGTGCACCGACCGGTGGGTGGGCGTGCTGCTGGTGCGGTCGGGCGGGTTCGCCGCCGGCGTGTTCGAGGGTCGACGGCTGGTGGCGTCGAAGGTGGGCTCGCGGCAGGTGCATGGGCGCAGCGCCGCCGGCGGGTGGTCGCAGCACCGGTTCGCCCGACGACGGGAAGGGCAGGTGCGGGTGGCACAGGGAGCTGCGGCCGACGTGGCGGCGCGCATCCTGGTGCCCGTGGCGACGACGCTCGACGCGGTGGTGTTGGGTGGTGATCGTCGGACGGTCGAGGCGGTGATGGGCGACGAGCGGCTGAAACCGTTGCGTGCCCTGGCGCAGGAGCGCTGGCTGGACGTACCGGACCCCAAGCTCACGGTGCTCCAGTCCACACCTGCGGCGTTCCGAGCAGTCCGAATCCGGTTGCTCGACTCGCGCTGAGTGGGCCCCGCGGGTCTCGATCCCGCAACCAACAGATTAAAAGTCTGCTGCTCTGCCAATTGAGCTAGAGGCCCGGACGCAGGCTAGCCGATGCGGCTGTTCGTCCGGATCATCCGATGGGTAGGCCGCCGCCATGCGCATCACCGACACGAGCGACCTGTGGTGGAAGAACGCCGTCGTCTACTGCCTCGACGTCAAGCGATTCGCCGACTCCGACGGTGACGGGTGGGGCGACTTCCGCGGCCTCGCCGGCAAGGTCGACTACCTCGCCGACCTCGGAGTCACCTGCCTGTGGCTGATGCCGTTCTACCCCTCACCGATGGGCGACGACGGCTATGACATCAGCGACTACTACGCGATCCACCCGCGGCTAGGCACCTTCGGCGACTTCGTCGAGTTCGTCCGGACCGCCAAGGACCGCGGGATGCGGGTCATCGCCGACCTGGTGCCCAACCACACGTCGGTCGAGCACCCGTGGTTCCAGTCCGCGCGCCAGGGGCCTGGCTCGCCCCACCACGACTGGTACGTCTGGTCCGACGAGGAGCCGGAGGTCGCTCCCGGCGACGTCGCGTTCCCAGGAGAGGAAACGAGCATCTGGCAGTACGACGAGAGCTGCGGACGCTACTTCCTCCATCGCTTCTACCGTTTCCAGCCCGATCTCAACGTCTCCAACCCGGCTGTGCGCGACGAGGTCGCGAAGATCGCCGGGTTCTGGTCGAGCCTCGGGCTGTCCGGTTTCCGGCTCGACGCCGTACCCGCGTTCCTCGAGACAACCGACGACACCGCCCGGGCCCGCCTGCCCGACCCCCACGACCTGCTGCGCGACCTGCGCTCCTACCTCACGCGGCGCCACGGCGAGTCGATGCTGCTCGGTGAGGTGAACCTCCCCCACGACCAGCAGCGTCTCTACTTCGGCAGCGACGGCGCGCCCGAGCTGTCCACCTGCTTCGACTTCATCGCGATGCAGAACCTGTGGCTGTCCCTGGCGCGGCAGGAGGCAAGCCCGCTGGCTCATGCGCTGGAGAGCCGTCCCATGATCCCACCCGACGCACAGTGGGGCATCTTCGTCCGCAACCACGACGAGCTCACCCTCGACCGGCTGACCCCGGGCGAGCGGCAGGAGGTGTTCGCTGCTTTCGGGCCGTCGAAGTCGATGCAGATCTACGACCGCGGCCTGCGACGCCGGGCACCCACGATGCTCGGCGGGGACCCGGAGCGGATCCGGCTTGTCTACAGCCTGTTGTTCTCCCTGCCCGGCACCCCCGTCCTCTTCTACGGCGAGGAGATCGGCATGGGAGAGAACCTCGGCGCCGAGCAGCGGCTGGCCGTGCGCACACCGATGCAGTGGACCGCGGGGCGAAACGGCGGCTTCTCCAGCGCAGCGCCGGCGGATCTGGTCTCCAAAGTCGTGCGCGGCTCGTTCTCGCCCCGCAACGTCAACGTGGACGACCAGCGGAGCGACCCGGAGTCGCTGCACTCGTTCATGCGGGCGCTGATCCGCGCCTACCGCGAGTGCCCCGAGCTGGGCTGGGGGGTGCCTACCATTCTGCGCTGCGAGCAGCCCTCGGTGCTGGCACACCGGTGCACCTGGGAGGAGCAATCCACCCTCGCGCTGCACAACCTCGCCGACCGGCCGGTGACCGCGCGGGTGACTCTCCCGGAAGGCCGCGGACCGGTGCGGCTCGTCGAACCCCTCGGCCGCACGGAGGTGAGCACCGACCGGAAGGGGATGCTGGAGGTGCGGCTCCCGAGGTACGGACGGCTCTGGCTCCGCGTACAGGCGTAGCCGCAATCTCACGCAGCGTAATGGGCCCGCCGTGTGCAGTGACATTTCGGTCCATCGAGTGATCGTTCGCTGAGACGGGTGCGGCCACTCTCGGTCACGGGGACGATGGTGTATCGGGGAGGACCCTCTGACACACCTTGAGGAGTACGACGGCCCGGCGGAACACGCCGAGGCCGTCGTCGACGCGCGTGCGGTCTTCTGGCGCAGCCCGATCGCGATGGCCGTCCTGGACGGCACAGGTCGGGTGCTCGAGGCCAACGCTGCGGCCGGCCAGCTGCTTGGCCGCGAGCCCGCCGAGCTCGTCGGCATCGTGCTGCACGATATGGCCGCCCCGGAGGACGCTGGGCGGTTCAGGGCCGGCGGCTCCGAGCGCCGGCTGCGCCACGAGCGCGGGCACGACGTGTGGGTGCTGGTCTCGGCCGTCGACCTCCCCGAGGCCGGCTCCCAGGCGATGCTCGTGTGCCTCGAGGATGCGACCACGCGCCGAAACACCGAGCGGCTGCTGCTGCATGCCGCTCTGCACGACAGCCTGACCAACCTGCCCAACCGTCGCCTGCTCCGCGACCGGTTGGACACTGCGCTGGCCCGGGCGGCCCGCAACAAGACCACGCTCGCGGTGATGTTCATCGACCTGGACCGGTTCAAGAACGTCAACGACACCCTCGGCCACGACGCCGGTGACGAGGTGCTGGTCGCGGTCGCGGGTGGCATCCACGCGGCGCTTCGGTCCAACGACACGGTGGCGCGTCTCGGTGGTGACGAGTTCGTCATCGTCTGCGAGGACATCGACGAGGAGAAGGAGGTCACCGGCCTCGCCGAGCGGCTCATCGCCAACATCCAGCGACCGATGACCGTTCGCGACCAGACCGTGTCGGTGACGGCCAGCATCGGCATCGCCCTGGCCAACAGCCGCACCGAGTCCGGCGACGAGCTGATCCGCGCGGCGGACATCGCCATGTTCCGGGCGAAACAACGCCCCGACACGGCGTACGTCTTCGCCGACGAGTCCGCCGACTACGTCGACAACGGCCGGATCAATCCCGAAGGACTGCTCAACGACCTGCGCCACGCCATCCAGGTCGACGAGCTGGAGCTGCACTACCAGCCGGTCGTGCGCGTCGACGGTGTGCTGATCGGTCTCGAGGCACTGCTGCGCTGGCGGCACCCGACGCTGGGCCTGCTGCTGCCCCAGGACTTCCTGCCGCGTGTGGCCGGGACCGAGCTGGCCCGGTCGCTGTCGGACTGGGTGCTGCGTGCGGCCGTGCGCGACGCCGCGTCGTGGAACGACCCGCGGGTGCGGGTCAGTGTCAACGTCTGGGCCAGCGAGGTCGCCCGGGAGGGATTCGCCGACACGGTGGCGATGCTGCTGACCTGGGCCGGCGTACAGGCCCAAGGGCTCTACCTGGAGCTGCACGAGCACGAGCTGCCCGAGGGCGGACCGCGCCTCGCCGACGAGCTGGACCAGCTGCGTCGGATCGGTGTGGGGCTCGCGATCGACGACTTCGGCACGGGAGGCACGTCGCTGGCAGGGCTGCGACGGCTGCCGGTCGACACCCTCAAGGTGGACCGTTCCTTCGTGGCAGGGGTGCTGACCGACCCTGAGGACTCAGCTGTCGTCGCGGCCGTGGCGAGCGTGGCGAAGGCGGCCGGACGGCACGCCCTGGCCACGGGGGTGGAGACGTCCGAGCAGCTGCGCGCCGTTCGGGAGATGGGCTACGAGAGCGTGCAAGGCTACCTGTCCGGCGCTCCGGCGCGTCTGATCGACCTGCGCGACGTCATCGCCTCGCGCAAGGTGGTGCTGGTCGAGGGCTGATGGTGTCGGAGCGGATTTCAGTCGGAGCTCGATTCAGTCGTAGCCGAGCTCGTGCAGGCGTTCGTCGTCGATGCCGAAGTGGTGCGCGATCTCGTGCACGACGGTGACATGCACCTCGTCGACCACCTCGTCCTCGCTCGCGCACATGCGCAAGGTCGGGCCGCGGAAGACGACGATGCGGTCGGGCAGCACCCCGCCGTAGCCCCAGTCCCGCTCGGTGAGCGGCGTGCCCTCGTACCATCCCAGCAGGTCCGGCTCGTCAAGCGGCGGCTCGTCCTCGACGAAGACCGCGACGTTATCCATCAACGCGGCGAGCTCGGGTGGGACGCCGTCCAGCGCCTCCCCGACCAGCTCCTCGAAGCGGTCCGAGGACATCTCCAGCACGCCTGATTCTCGCGCTCCCCCCGCCGGCGCTCATGATCGGGTAGGCAGGAGCCATGTCCGGTCGACCGGTGGGCGAGCGCTGGGATTGGTTGCGCGGTGGCGCCGGCAGCCGGCGCCGTCGCGGCTGGCTGGTCGCGGAGGTCGCGGTCGTCGGGCTGGTGGGCTGCTGGCTCGGCCTGCTCGCCGGCGGCCGGGTCGGCGCCGCGGTCGGCCCCCTGCAGGCGGAGCTGAGCATCGCTCCGTCGCTGCGCGGGGGCAGCGAGGTCGCGATCCCACCCCTTGGCCGGCTGCTGGTCGACACCCACGACGGACCCTGGCACCTCACGACCGAGGTGGTGCGCATCAATGCCGCGGACGCCCGCCGCATCTTCGCCGACCCTGCGGCGGTCAACGGGCTCGGTGAGCGGGTGACCGCCGATCTGCGGTCTGGGTTGGTCGACGTCATCGTGCGTTCGACGGTCGCGGCGACGGTCGGCGCGCTTGTGCTGGGGGTCATGGTGTTCCGCCGCCGCTGGCGGCCAGCCCTCGCGGCCGGTGCCGTCAGCCTCTCGGCGATCGTCGGCGGCGGGGCTGTGGCTGCGGCGACCTGGAACCCGGCGTCGATCAACCAGCCGCGCTACCAGGGGCTGCTCGCCAGCGCGCCCACCGTCGTCGGCGACGCCCAGGACATCGTGGCGGACTTCGCGAAGTACGAGGGCCAGCTGGCCAAGCTGGTCACCAACGTGTCCCGGCTCTACGACGTCACGTCAGCCTTGCCGGCGTACCGCCCCGACTCCTCCACGATCCGCCTGCTGTTCGTCTCGGACCTCCACATCAACCCGGCGGCCTGGAACGTCATCCGCTCGATCACCGACCAGTTCGACGTCGACCTCATCGTCGACGCGGGTGACATCAGCGACCACGGCACCGCAGCGGAGAACGCCTACCTCGACCCGATCGCGACCCTCGGCGTGCCATACGTGTGGGTGCGGGGGAACCACGACTCCGCGATCACGCAGGCCGCGGTGGCCAGCCAGCCCAACGGTGTCGTGCTCGACGGCCAGCCGCAGGTGGTCGCCGGCCTGCGCTTCCTCGGTGCGGGCGACCCACGTTTCACCCCGGACAACTCGACGGACGAGGTCGCGCCCGCATCCGTGTCACAGGTCGGCCTGGGCCTGGCGTCGACCGCTCAGCGGCTTGCCAGCGCCGGTGAGCCGGTGGACATGGTGGTGATCCATGACGGCGACGCGGCCAGTGAGATCGACGGGTCGGTGCCGCTAGTGCTCTCCGGGCACCACCATGAACGGACGCAGGTGCGCCTGCCGGGCGGGACGGTGCAGTTCGAGCAGGGAACGACGGGCGGCTCAGGGCTGCGCGCGCTGCAACGCAACGGGAAGCCGAAGTCGATCACAGCGTCGGTGCTCTACATCGACCGGGAGACCCGCTCGTTGCAAGCGTGGGACGACATCACCCTCGGTGGGCTCGGGGTGGTATCGGCCACGATCGAGCGGCGGATCCTCGCTGAGCAGCTGCCGGAGCCGGAGCCGGCCGTCTCGCCGGTGAGCCAGTAGAGCCTTTGGCGCCAGTTCCGGGAGTCCTCTATGCTTTCCGACGTCCCCGACGGCTAGGACGCCGTGGGCCCCATCGCCCTCATCGTCTAGTGGCCCAGGACGCTGCCCTTTCAAGGCGGTAGCACGGGTTCGAATCCCGTTGGGGGCACGGAAGGCATGCAAGGTCCTGTGGAGCAGCTTGGAGTGCTCGCCACCCTGTCAAGGTGGAGGCCGCGGGTTCAAATCCCGTCAGGACCGCGCCAGATCGGGGAGGATTGCCCGTCCTTGGCCAGGTAGCTCAGTTGGTACGAGCGTCCGACTGAAAATCGGAAGGTCGGCGGTTCGACCCCGCCCCTGGCCACCGTAAACCTGCAGGTAAGAGCGTTGCCATGCGACCTTCAGTGACTCTCTGTCGATCGTCTTGCTAACACTTTGCTAACAAAAGAATTCTGGACATCGTCACGCAGCGTGACATCCTCCCCTCCGAGCACCCGTTCCAACGTGCCCATTTCTCGAATATGACCGCCTTCTACAAGGTCGCGCCAGTTCTGAGAACGGGTCCATAACTGTGTCATACACCTCGGGTGATCGACCTTCGGGCGACCTATAGCGCCGAACAATTCGCCGAGTTGATCGAGCGTGAGACCGACTCCATAGAACTGAAGACCGGGACCAGCCAGGACAAGCTCCAGGCAGCCTTCGTTGCCCTCAGCAACGGGGACGGCGGCTACATCTTCATCGGCGAGACGCGGCTTACCACCCTTACCATCGGCTCCCGATTGATCTGATGATAAGCTGCCTGCATGTCCTCAGGGTCGCCGCGTCTGTCGGCATGGCCCGCGTTGGAGTGGGAGGACCGGCCGTGGGTTCCGCGCACGTCGCCGGACCTGCTGCCTCGCTCGGCCGCGGCACGACACCGGGGTCCGTACCGGGCGGCCGTCGTGCCGGAGGTCGCGGCCATCCAGCCGCAGCTCCCGGGCGAGGTGCTCGCGATGGCCGAGGACACGTCCAACGCGATCGCGCGCTTCGACGCCGAGGTCGGCGCCGAGCAGGCCCTGTTCGCGACGGTGCTGCTGCGATCGGAGTCGGCGTCGTCGTCCAGGATCGAGAACCTGACCTCAGGTGCGAAGTCGATCGCGCTGGCCGAGCTCAGCAGTGACGAGAAGCGCAACGCCACTGAGATCGTCGGCAACGTTGCAGCGATGCGGGCGTTGGACCTCTCCGATCAGCTCGACGAGGAGGCGATCCTCGCCATGCACCGCGCACTCTTGGAGCACACCGAACCGGCGATCGCAGGCAGGTGGCGACTCGAGCAGGTGTGGGTCGGCGGGACCGCCTATGGTCCGCACACCGCTGACTACATCGCACCGCACCAAGACCGCGTCCCGGCGGCGATCACCGACCTGGCGCGCTTCGCGCGGCGCAACGACATCCCGGTGCTCGTGCAC
>JACCUZ010000317.1 GCA_013698395.1 Sporichthyaceae bacterium | reverse complement strand
GACACTGGCAGCCCGACAGCAACGGAGCGCAGTCCGACCGCGACCTCGTCCTCGGACCAGGCTGCCGCCCGCACCGCAGCCGTCGAGGCTCTGCTCGCCGAGCGCTCCCAGGCCGTCCTCGCGCAGGACGGCACCGCCTGGCAGGCCCTCGTGGACCCGAGCGCGACCGCCTTCGCGGAGGCGCAGGCCACGCTGATCGACCGGCTGGCCGCCGTGCCGTTCGCGGAGTGGGCCTACGAGGTCGTCGGCGACGGACCGCCGCTGACCACCGAGCGGGCCCAGACCCTCCCGGCCGGGTCAGCGATCATCAGGGTCCGCCTGACCTACCGCATCGAAGGCACCGAGACCCGCACCAACCGCGAGCAGTACCTCACTGTCGTCCCGCGGGACGGTGACTGGCTGCTCGCCGGCGACGCCGATGCAGGCCCCAGCGGTGTCGACACCCAGCGGGACCTGTGGGACCTCGGGCCGGTGCGCGTCGTGCGGGGGGAGCGCAGCACGGTGATCGCCGACCGGCGCGGCGCCTCGCAGCAGCGCGGTGAACGGCTGGCTAGGGAGGCCGACTCCGCGGTCGAGAACGTCGACGAGGTCTGGCGGTCGGACTGGTCGCGCCGCCCGATCATCGTGCTGCCGCGCTCGCAGCAGGACATGGCGACCCTCATCGGTGACGACGGGGACGGGCTTGCGCAGATCGCGGCGGTGACCACGGGAGTGTTCGAGAGAGGCATCGCCCGCGGCGACCGGGTGGTTGTCAACCCCGACGCGTTCGACACGCTGGGTGCGCTGGGGCGCACGGTCGTGCTGACCCACGAGATGACCCACGTGGCGACGCGGGCGACCAGCGTGGTCGGCCCGCCGATCTGGCTGTCGGAGGGGTTCGCCGACTACGTGGCCTACGAGGCCACGCCGGTGCCGACTGCCATCGTGGCGAGCGACGTGCTCGGCGACGTGCGCGACGGGGAGGGCCCGCGCCGGCTTCCGGAGCAGGCGGACTTCGACGCGGGGGAGGGGGACATCGCAGCGGCGTACGAGGGGGCGTGGCTCGCCTGCAAGATGATCGCCGAGCGGTACGGAGAGAAGGCGCTGCTCCGGCTCTACCTCGAGATGTCGGACGACTCGGGAGAGGGCTGGCCCGAGGAGACCTCGGCGGTGCTGGGCATCACTGCCAAGGAGCTGACCCGGGACTGGCGCGCCTACCTCCGCGACTTGGCTGCTGCCTGAGACCCGTCGATCCAGTTCACGACCGCTCGAGCGAAGTCCCGCAGGTCGGCAAGGTCGTGCAACCGAGCGAGCACAACTGAATCGTCGATATCGACGTACTCGTGGACAAGGACGTTGCGGAACCCGACCGCGCGGCGCATCCGGTCCGCGAGGTCGCCGTCCAGCACCTCGCGTCTGCCGAGGAGGCTCATCGCCTCTCCGTTGTTTTGCGGGGGACCCCATCCTTCTGCTGCGCAGATGTGCTGCGCGACGTCGACGGCGACTCGATCGCGGTGACGAAGTGGTACTTGACCCCCGCGAGCCACATCGGGTCAGAGCGGCGATCGGCAATGCTTCGGACTCGGCCTCGAGCCGCGAGACATAGTCGGCCATCATGCGCAGGAGCCGCAGGACCCGGGCCTCATCGACCATGCCGGAGGCTCTCCGCGAACTCCCGATGATTTCGCTGGATGCGGGGCAGCTCGTCGGCGTAGATCTTGCGCGTTGTGGCGAGCCAACGCACGCGCTGGGGTGGGTCGTCGTCGAAGAGAAGCGTCCCCTCGAGTGCAACTCGCCCGGCCAGTTCGAGCGGTGCCCCGTTCAGCACGAGCAGGTCGACTCCGGCGGGGAGCAGGACGTCGAACGATTGCGGCGGATCGGAGCGCCACCATGCGGCAACGTCGAGGTCGGAGTCGCGGCGGTGGTCGCCACGCGCCCGGCTGCCGCAGACGAAGGCGAAGATCGCACCTCGGCTCCGCAGCGTGTCGCTGACGGCCTCGATGGTGTCAGCGGACCCGGGCGTCGACACACGATCATCGTGGCACAGATGTGCGCGGCAACTTCCGAAGTCGGGTTACTTGAGTTCTATCCCACTCATCCGAGTGGTATCCTGCTCATCTAGCGGCGGGAGTCATTGTGGACCTTGCCAGCCCGATCAGTTCGGTGATTCCCACTGCGCACGGCGCCGTGCTTGCCGTCCTCTCTCGGGCCGGTGACCCGCTGAGCGGACGTCAGGTGGCCGCGCTGACTAACGGTCGATTCGGCCAGTGGCGCGTCAACGAGGTCCTCGGTCAACTCGCGGACGCGGGCATCGTGCTGCGGGAGAGCCGCCCTCCCGCGAAGCTCTACCGACTCAGCCGCGAGCATGTCGCTGCGGCCGGAATCGAAGCTCTCGCGAATCAACGGCAGGTATTTCTTTCGCGGATCCGCTCCGAGGTGGCCGCTTGGGCTGTGCCGGCCGACGCCGTATGGCTGTTCGGTTCGGCTGCGCGAGGCGATGGAGACACTACGAGCGACGTCGACATTCTGCTGGTCCGCCCCGACGCGATCGACGCCGACGACACGGTGTGGCTGCGACAGATCGATGATCTCTCCGACCACATCGCGGGTTGGTCAGGCAACAGGTGTGACGTCCTTGAGGTGTCGCGCGCGGAGCTGCTCTCCATGGTTGCTCGACGTGAACCCCTCGTAGACGACCTGCGTGCGGAGGCCTTGACCATCAGCGGCGCCAGCCCCCGCCTCCTGCTCCGCAGGAGCCGAGCCAAGGAGAGCGTGTGACCGCGCTGGACTCTGCGCACGCACATCTGTCGAAGGCGCGCGAGGTCCTCGAAGCTGCCGAGGCGACCCCCGAGTTAGAGCTCCATAACGCAGCGGTTTCCAACGCCGTGATCTCCGGCATCAACTCCAAGGACGCCATCTGCTTGACGTTGGTCGGGCGAAGCAAGAGGGGCGACAACCACGATGAGGCGAGGCAGGAGCTCCGAGTGGCTGGACCAGCAGGACAGGCTCTGGAGCCTGCGCTCGGCCGGCTGCTCAGGCTCAAGGCCAGGGCCCAGTACCAGCAGGGATCGGTCACTGCCAGCGATGCTGCCAAGGCCGTCGAGTGGGCGACGCGGCTGCAGGAGGGCGCCCACGAGGTGGTCATCGGTTGACAATTCGCTTGTAACATCCGGACGTGAAGATCAGCGTGATCCTGCCCGACGAGGATGTCGCGCACCTCGACGCGTACGCCAAGGCGAACCAGGTGGACTCCCGATCCGCAGTGCTGCAGCAGGCAGTCCGGCTGCTGCGGGTGGTGGGCCTAGCGGACGACTACGAAGCGGCATTGGCCGAGTGGCAGACGTCGGACGATGCCCTGCTCTGGGACGCCGTTGTCGCCGACGGGATGGACGGTTGATGCGCCGCGGCTCCTCGTCCGTCGACCGCACGTCGTGAGCAGCCGGTGGGCGTTGGTGGCAGTCGCCACGGTGCTCGGCCTGGCGCTGCTGGCGCTCGTGGTGGTCCTGACGCCGTGGCGGCCGCTGGGCGGGGTTGCGATCGAGGCGGCGCAGCCGATGCTGGACTTCACGAAGCAGCAAATCGCGCGAGAGGACGCCTACCACTCAGCGGTCCGGCCACCGGGCTATGCCTCGCTCGTTGTGTCGCTGATGGTCGCCCTGGCGCTGGGTCTGACGCCCTTGGGGGCCCGAGTCGTGGAGCGGGCCGCCGCGCCGCTGGGCGGTGGGTGGGTGTGGCAGGTCTTGCTCGGCGCCGTCGCGCTTACCCTCGTCGGTCGGGCCCTCACACTGCCATGGGACGCGTGGGCTGAGTCGGTGCGGCGGCGCTACGGGTTGTCGACCCGGTCGTGGGGCGGCTGGGTGGCCGACGTGGCCAAGGGCTACGGCGTCGGACTGGTGCTCACCATGGTGGTGCTCTTGGTCGTTGTCGGGCTCGCGCGCTGGTCGTCGCAGTGGTGGTGGGCGCTGGGGGCGGCGATCGGTGCGGTGCTGGTGGCTGTCGTGTCCTTCGCCTACCCGGTCGTCGTGGAGCCAGTGTTCAACAAGTTCGAGC
>JACCUZ010000316.1 GCA_013698395.1 Sporichthyaceae bacterium | reverse complement strand
CCCGGGGGCCGCGAGGTGAGCGAGCTCGTCGAGACGGTCATTCCCACCATCGTGGGGGCTGACCCGCCGCCCCCTGCGTGACGACACGCTGCGAGTTCGTTCGACCGGCGGACGAGACGCGCTCCGCCGTGCAACCTGAAGCAGCGGTCGGGAGTCATCCCTTGCGAGACATGGGATCTGACCACATGGCCAGGGAGGACGTCGGTGGGCGGCACGAGGGCGATGGACGCCGGTGCGAAGGCGGCGTCCTTCGACGCGTTCTACGCCGGCACCAGTCGGCGGGTGCTGCACCAGATGTATGCGATGACCGGGAACCCCGCCGACGCCCAGGATCTGGTCCAGGAGGCCTACGCCCGGGGCTGGCAGCGATGGTCGTCGGTCTCGACCTACGACGACCCCGAGGCATGGGTCCGTACGGTGGCCTGGCGGCTCGCGGCCAGCCGCTGGCGCAAGACCAAGAACGGCGTGGTCGCCCTCCTGCGCCACGGTCCGCCCCCAGACACCCCGGAACCGAGCGTCGACAACGTCGCGCTGGTCGCCGCGCTCAAGAGGATTCCCGACGTGCAGCGCCGGGCCATCGTCCTGCACCACCTCGGCGGCCTCTCCGTCGCGGAGGTCGCCCTCGAGACGAGTTCCCCCGAGAGCACGGTCAAGGCACGCCTCACCCGCGGCCGGGCGGCCCTCGCGGAGCTGCTCGCCGACCACACGCTCGCGGAGGTGAGCTGACATGACGGACCGCATCGCAGAGAAGCTGCGCGCCCTCCAGCCCGACGTCGACCGGGTCGGTCTGGCGGACTCCGAAAGCGTGCGCCGGCGCGGGAACCGGCGCACCCGGAACCAGTCGATCGGCGCCGGAGTGGCCGTGGTGGCCCTCGTCGCCGGAGTGGTCGGGCTGGCCGGAGGTCTCACGGCGGATCGAGGGGCCGTCCCCCCGGCCGAGGAGCCGACGGTGTCGACGTCCGAACCGACCGTGTCGACATCCGAAAAGCAGCTGCTCGACCTGGCCGCCGCACCCTTCCTGAGCCCCGCCGAGCTCACGGGGTTCCCCGGCTATGACCGGGCCGGGCCGTTCGTCGACGCCCGCCAGGAGCCGGACATCCTGCCCGAGCAGTGTGCGGTCCGACCGGGCGGCTGGGAGGCCGGTGCGGTGAGGTCCACGCGGTACTACCAGGACGGCAGCGAGGCGGAGATACGCGAGTACGTGTTGCGCTTCGACAGCGTCAGCGACGCTGCACAGGCCGCCCTCAAGCGTGCCTATGCCGATCTGGCCACCTGTCTGACGGCGGTCGACCCGAGCGAGGGCACGCTGAGCACGCGGAATTCGGAAGTCGTCCCGGGTCTGGACGGTGCGGTCAGGCATTCGCGGCTGTTCATCCCCGAGGTCGCCTCGGAGCCGTCCTACTACGAGGTCGCCACCGCCCACCGGGCGAACGTCGTCGTGGTGCTGGAGTGGCAGGCGTCGGGCAACCCCGGCGAGGACTCTGGCTCGGGATGGGTCTGGACCGCTGACCGGCTGCGGACTGCGCTCGACCAGGCGGCGGCACCAGCCGGCTGACCCCCAGCCGGTCAGCGGGAGGTCATCACCTCGCGCATCAGGCGGGCGGTCTCGGACGGGGTCTTGCCTACCTTGACGCCGACGGCCTCGAGCGCCTCCTGCTTGGCGGCGGCGGTGCCTGACGAGCCCGAGACGATGGCTCCGGCGTGGCCCATGGTCTTGCCCTCGGGAGCGGTGAACCCCGCGACGTAGCCCACGACCGGCTTGGTCACGTTGTCCTTGATGTAGGCCGCAGCCCGCTCCTCGGCGTCGCCACCGATCTCGCCGATCATGACCATGGCCTGGGTCTCGTCGTCGGCCTGGAACGCAGCGAGGCAGTCGATATGGGTCGTGCCGATCACCGGGTCACCCCCGATGCCGACGCAGGTCGAGAAACCGATGTCCCGGAGCTCGTACATCATCTGGTAGGTCAGCGTCCCCGACTTCGAGACGAGCCCGATGCGGCCGGCCTGGGTGATGTCAGCCGGGATGATGCCCGCGTTCGACTTGCCCGGGCTGATCAGTCCCGGACAGTTGGGTCCGATGATCCTGGTGGCCCCGCTGTTGATGGCGTACTGGAAGAACGACGCCGTGTCATGGACCGGGATGCCCTCGGTGATGACCACGGCGAGCGGGATCTGGGCATCGACGGCCTCGACCACCGCGTCCTTCGCGAACGCAGGCGGTACGAAGACGACCGTGGTGTCGGCGCCGGTCTCCTTCATCGCCTCGCCGACGGATGCGAAGACCGGGATGCTCGCTCCTTCCGCCTCCACGACGGTCCCTGCCTTGCGCGGGTTGACCCCACCGACGACGGACGCGCCTGAGGCCACCATGCGCCTGGTGTGCTTGGTGCCTTCGGAGCCGGTGATGCCCTGAACGATGATCTTCGAGCGCTCGGTCAGCCAGATCGCCATGACCCCTACCTCCCCGCCGCAGCCAGTTCGGCGGCCCGCTGCGCGGCGCCGTCCATGGTGTCCACCTGTTCCAGCAGCGGCAGCTGAGCCTCGTTCAGGATGCGGCGGCCCTCGTCGGCGTTGTTGCCGTCGAGCCGTACGACCAGCGGATGGCTGATCTCGTCGCCTCTCTCCTCCAGCAGACCGAAGGCTTGCACGATCCCGTTGGCCACCGCGTCGCACGCCGTGATGCCGCCGAAGACGTTGACGAACACCGAGCGCACGTCGGGGTCGCCGAGGATGATCTCGAGTCCGTTGGCCATCACCTCGGCCGAGGCGCCACCACCGATGTCGAGGAAGTTCGCGGGCTTCACACCGCCGTGGGCCTCACCGGCGTACGCCACGACGTCGAGCGTGGACATCACCAACCCGGCACCGTTGCCGATGACGCCGACCGAACCATCGAGCTTGACGTAGTTGAGGTCCTTCTCCTTCGCCTTGGCCTCGAGCGGGTCGGCGGCGTGCGAGTCCTCCAGCGTCGCGTGGTCGGCGTGACGGAAGTCGGCGTTGCCGTCCAGGGTGACCTTGCCGTCGAGGGCGATCACCCGACCGTCGCCGGTGCGCACGAGCGGGTTGACCTCGACCAGCGTGGCGTCCTCGGCAACGAAGACACCCCACAGCTTGACGATCACAGCGGCAACCTCCTCTATGAGGTCGGCGGGAAAGCCCCCTTGTGCCGCGATGTCGCGCGCCCTTGCCTCGTCGATGCCCTCGATGGCGTCGACACCGACCCGAGCCAGCGCTTCAGGCTTCTCGACCGCGAGCTTCTCGATCTCGACCCCACCCTCGCGCGACGCCATCGCGAGGTAGGTGCGGTTGGCACGGTCAAGCAGCACTGAGAAGTAGTACTCCTCGGCGATCTCCGCAGCCGGCGCCAGCATCACTCGGTGCACGGTGTGACCCTTGATGTCCATGCCAAGGATCTGGGCGGCGACCTGCTCCGCCTCCTCCGCCGACGATGCCAACTTCACTCCGCCTGCCTTGCCGCGGCCACCGGTCTTCACCTGCGCCTTGACGACGACCTTCCCGCCCCCTTCGGGCAGCAGCCGCTCGGCTGCTGACCGGGCCTCCTCCGGCGTCTCCGCAACGGCACCGCCGAGGACCGGCACACCGTGCTTCTCGAACAGGTCTCTGGCCTGGTACTCGAAAAGGTCCACGGTCCGGAGCGTAACTCCAGGCGCGTTCGTGCCGTGACCGGGGCGACCCCGACGGGTCAGGCGGTCGAGCGCTCGCCGAGGTTCTCGCGCACCCAGGAGACGATCTCTCCGGTGGTCGCGCCAGGGGTGAAGATTCTTGCGACGCCCATCTGCTCGAGCTCGGGGAGGTCAGCGACGGGGACAATGCCACCGCCGAAGACGACGATGTCGCTCGCGTCGCGCTCCCGCAGCAAATCGATCACCCGGGCGAACAGCGTCATGTGGGCCCCGGAGAGGACCGACATCCCGATGGCGTCAGCGTCTTCCTGGATCGCGGTTTCGACGATCTGCTCGGGTGTCTGGTGCAAGCCGGTGTAGATCACTTCGATGCCGGCGTCGCGTAAGGCCCGGGCCACCACCTTCGCGCCGCGGTCGTGTCCGTCGAGCCCCGGCTTCGCGACGACGACGCGCACCGGTCCGCTGGCGGTCACGTCCGCAGCCTATCCGTTACGTGTTGGACCGGGTTTGAACAAGTACCCCGTTGTGTTCCCCCGTAACCCTTCCGTTATCGTCGCGCGTCCCCCCTCCCCCCACGACGAGGCCCTTCCCCCCGTGCCACCTCGCCGCCATGCCCGCGGACGTCATCGCCGACCGAAGAACACCGGCGGCCCGGCGTACGTCACTGCAGCGACCCTCGCCGCGTTCACGGTGAGCGGGATCAACGTGCCCGACGCCATCGGTGACGCACGACAGGCGGCATCGTCCACCTCCACGGCGCAGACTTCCAGCACCGACGCGCCGCAGCGGGTCCAGATCTCCGCCGTAGCGCTGCGCGACACCCTCGCCGAGCAGCAGGAGGAACGGGCCAGCCGGTTGCGCGTCGCCCGGGTGTCCATGATCAGGGCCGCTCAGCAAGCCGCCGAGCAGGCGCGCGCCGAGGCGGAGGCCCGACGCCCGAAGTGGGTGCTGCCGGTGGTCGCGTTCCGGCTGACTGCCGGCTTCGGCGACTGGGGACTGTGGAGCGGCACCCACACCGGCCAGGACTTCGCGGCGCCGGCCGGCTCGCCGGTGCGCTCGGTCGGGGACGGCCGGATCGTGTCCACCGGCTACGACGGCGCCTACGGGAACAAGATCGTTGTCGAGCACGCCGACGGCACGGTCACGTGGTACTGCCATCTGTTGGGCATCACGCGGACAGACGGCACGGTCAAGGCCGGGGAGATCATCGGCTCGGTCGGCTCCACCGGTAACTCGACCGGGGACCACCTGCACCTCGAGGTGCGTCCCGGCGGCGGTGACCCCGTTCCCCCGCTGACCTGGTTGCGCCGCCAAGGCGTGCGCATCTAGCGCGGTGCGCTACAGCTTCTCCACCGGCGCATAGCGAAGCAACAACCGCTTGACCCCCTGAGCACGGAAGTCGATCGAGGCGACCGCCCGCTCGCCCACCCCCTCCACCGCCACGACCGTGCCCATCCCGAAGGTGTCATGGGTCACCCGGTTCCCCGGCTCGAGGTGCGGCACGGCGCGGTTCCCCGGCGAGCGGGCACTGCTGCGAGCTGCGAGCGAGGCGACCGCCGGCACCGAGGTGACGGTCGACTCCTCGCGCCGCCAGTCGAGGAGCTCTGGGGGGATCTCCTCCAGGAACCTTGACGCCGGATAGTGCTGCGGCGACCCCCAGGCGCTGCGTACGACCGAGCGGCTCAGGTAGAGCCGCTGCTGGGCACGGGTGATGCCGACGTAGGCCAGCCGGCGCTCCTCCTCGAGCTCGCCGGGGTCGGCGAGGGAACGCTGATGCGGGAAGATCCCGTCCTCGAGCCCGGTCAGGAACACGACCGGGAACTCCAGTCCCTTCGCCGTGTGCAACGTCATCAGCGTCACGACCCCGGTCGACTGGGGGTCGGGGTCGTCGGCGTCGTCGGCGTCGGGGATCTCGTCGGAGTCGGCGACCAAGGCCACCTGCTCGAGAAAGTCGGTCAACGTGCCCCCGCCGTCGCCGACAGAGTTCGCCTCCTCGAACTCGCGCGCGACCGAGACCAGCTCCTGAAGGTTCTCCAGCCGGGTCTGGTCCTGCGGGTCGGCCGACCCGGCCAGCTCCGCGGCGTAACCGGTGCGTTCGAGAACCGCCTCGAGCACGGTCGCCGGCCCGGTCCCGGCCTCCACCAGAGTGCGCAGGTCATCGACGAGCTGACGGAAACCCTGCAGCGCGGCTAGTGACCGAGCGGCGAGGCCGTAGGCATCCTCGCAACGTCGAAGCGCCTCGGCGAAGGAGAGGTTTTCGCGCTGCGCCAGGGCCTCCAGGCACGCTGCGGCACGGTCGCCGATGCCCCGCTTGGGGACGTTGATGATGCGGCGCAGGGAGACGGTGTCCTCGGCGTTCGCGAGCAGGCGCAGATAGGCCAGGGCGTCGCGCACCTCCCGCCGCTCGTAGAAGCGGACCCCCCCGACGACCTTGTAGGGCAGGCCCACCCGGATGAAGACCTCCTCGAAGACCCGGGACTGAGCGTTCGTGCGGTAGAAGATCGCAATCTGGGAGTGGGTGACGCCTTCGTCGTCGGCAAGCCGGTCGACCTCACCGGCGACGAAGGACGCCTCGTCGTGCTCGTTGTCGGCGACGTACCCGACGACCTGCTCCCCCGGCCCGGCGTCGGACCAGAGGTTCTTGGGCTTGCGGCCCGCGTTACGGGAGATGACAGCGTTGGCCGCGGAGAGGATCGTCTGGGTGGACCGGTAGTTCTGCTCGAGCAGGATCGTGCGCGCGGAGGGGTAGTCCTGCTCGAAGGCCAGGATGTTGCGGATCGTCGCGCCGCGGAAGGCGTAGATGGACTGGTCGGCGTCGCCGACCACGCACAGCTCGGCCGTCGAGGAGCCCTCGATGCCGTCGCCGACCAGCTCGCGGACCAGGACGTACTGCGCATGGTTGGTGTCCTGATACTCATCGACTAGGACATGGCGGAACCGCCGCCGGTAGTGCTCCGCGACGTCCGGGAAGACCTGCAGCACGTTGACTGTGGTCATGATCAGATCATCGAAGTCCAGAGCGTTGGCCTGCCGCAGGCGGCGTTGGTAGAGCGCGTAGGCCTCGGCCAGCGTCTGCTCGATATGGGTCTGCGCCCGGCCCGCGAACGTCTCGTGGTCGACCAGCTCGTTCTTGAGGTTGCTCACCTGCACCGAGAAGGACCGTGGGTTGTAGCGCTTGGGGTCGAGGTCCAGCTCCCGGCACACCAACGTCATCAACCGCTGCGAGTCGGCCGCGTCGTAGATCGAGAAGCTGGAGGACAGACCGACGTGCTTGGCCTCGCGGCGAAGGATGCGCACGCACGCGGAGTGGAACGTGCTCACCCACATGACCTTGGCCCGGTTTCCGACGAGGGCGGCCACCCGCTCCTTCATCTCCCCGGCCGCCTTGTTGGTGAAGGTGATGGCGAGCACCGCGCCGGGATGGACGTTGCGGGCACCGAGCAGGTGGCCGATCCGGTGGGTCAGCACCCGCGTCTTGCCCGAGCCGGCTCCGGCGACGATCAGCAGCGGTGACCCCTCGTGGACCACGGCAGCGCGCTGCTGGTCGTTGAGCCCTTCGAGCAGCTGCGCCGAGCGGGGCGCCAAGCGCGGTCTGGGGGGAGC
>JACCUZ010000309.1 GCA_013698395.1 Sporichthyaceae bacterium | reverse complement strand
CGGCGAACCGCTCGACCCCGGCCCGTTCCTCGAGGATGCCAAGCTGCCGACCAGGCTGCCCGTCGACCTGCTCTCCGGTCCTTCCCGCTGACCCACGTCAGGCGTCGATGACGCCGGTCGCCAGGAGCCCGAGAACTACGAGCCCGAGCGCCACCCGGTAGACCACGAACGGGCGGAAGCTGTGGGTCGAGATGTAGCGCAGGAAGTAGACGATCACCGTCAGACCGACCCCGAACGCGATGACCGTGGCGAGGATGGTCGGGCCCCAGTCGACGGGCTCGCCCTCGCCGATCTTGCGTAGCTCGAAGATCCCGGACACCAGGACGGCGGGGATCGCCAAGAGGAACGAGTACCGCGCCGCCGCTTCCCGCCGGTAGCCCATCAGGAGCCCGGCGCCGACCGTGCCGCCGGAACGCGAGACGCCGGGGACGAGCGCCAGGGCCTGCGCCCCGCCGTAGACGAGCGCGTGCTGCAGGGTCAGCCGGTCCAGCGGCGTGGAGTTGCGGGCCCGCGCGTCGACGATTCCCAGCAGGACCCCGAAGATCACCAGCATCGAGGCGACCAGCCACAGGTTGCGGGCCGGACCCTCGATGACGTCGCGGAACAGGAACCCAAGGATGCCGATCGGCAGCGTTCCGACGATGACGTACCACCCCATCCGGGCGTCGATCTCGCCACGCAGCTCCGGCCTGACCAGCGAACGAGCCCACGTCGTCACGATCCGCACGATGTCGGCGCGGAAGTAGAGCAGGACCGCCGACTCGGTGCCGAGCTGCGACACGGCGGTGAAGGCAGCGCCGGGGTCCTCCCACCCGGCGAGCTCGGACACCACACGGATGTGGGCGCTGCTGCTGATCGGTAGGAACTCAGTCAGGCCCTGCACGAGGCCGAGCACCGCCGCCTCCACCCACGACAGCACGTCGGCTCAGTCCCCCAGCCCTGACGAGTCCAGCGCCTCGGCCAGCACGCGGAGCGCGGCGACCCGACCCTCCAGCGATCCCGCGTGCGGCGCCAGTGCAAGTGTGGTGACCCCGGCCTCCGCGTACGCCGACAGCCGGTCCTTGATCCGGGCCGGCGAACCGATCAGCGACGTGCGGTCGATGAACTCGAACGGCACGGCTTCGGCGGCGTCGCGGTGCCGACGGTGAAGGTAGAGCTCCTGCACCTTCGCCGCGGCCTCCTCGTAACCCATCCGCACGGCCAGCCGGTTGTAGAAGTTCTGCTCCCGGCTGCCCATCCCGCCGATGTACAACGCGGTGTAGTGACGCAGCGGAGCAGCGGCGCCTTCCAGGTCAGGTTCGACGACGACCGGCACCGTCGCGACGACATCGAATGGGCCGTCAGTGCGGCCCGCCTTCTTGCGCCCGGCGTGGACGTGGTTGGTGGACTCGGCGGCGTGCTCCGGGGCGAAGAAGATCGCCAGCCAGCCGTCGGCGATCTCCCCGGCCAGCTCGAGGTTCTTCGGCCCGACCGCGGCCAGGTAGACGGGGATGTGTTCGCGGACCGGGCGGAGGCTGAGCCTGAGTGCCTTTCCCGGACCGTCCGGCAGCGGCAGCGTCCAGTGGGCGCCCTCGTACTGCAGCGCCTGGCGGGCGAGGGCCAGCCGGACGATCTCGACGTACTCCCGGGTGCGGCCCAGCGGCTTGTCGAAGCGCACTCCGTGCCAGCCCTCGGAGACCTGTGGCCCGGAGATGCCGAGACCGAGGCGGAACCGACCACCCGAGAGGCCATCCAGCGTCGCTGCAGTCATCGCTGTCATGGCCGGCGTGCGGGCCGGGATCTGG
Source organism: Sporichthyaceae bacterium (assembly GCA_013698395.1). Taxonomy (GTDB): domain Bacteria; phylum Actinomycetota; class Actinomycetes; order JACCUZ01; family JACCUZ01; genus JACCUZ01. Next base: position 1,606 of record JACCUZ010000309.1, on the reverse strand, counting down.
AACGCCGCGGATCCCACGTGGATGCGCTCGGTCTGCGCCGCGACCCACGCCAGGACGGTTGCGGCGTCCGCGCCGTAGGCCTCCGCCGCCCACACCGAGTCGTAGCCCAGACGCTCGGCTTCTTGCGCGAGCACGAGGCTGTCGCGGTCGTTCCCGGCGCCCCAGTGGCCGAGGTTCACCGCGAGCCGCATGGTCGCCGACCCTATAGATTCGGCGGCCATGGAGCAGCGCAGGCTCGGCCGCAGCGGCCTCACCGTGAGCCGGCTCGGCCTGGGCACCATGACGTGGGGCCGGGACACCGACGAGCACGAGGCGGCAGACCAGCTCGCCTCTTTCCTCGACGCCGGTGGCACCCTTGTCGACACCTCGGCCAGCTACGGCGACGGCGAGTCGGAGCGGGTGATCGGCGGCCTGCTCGACGCCAAGGTGGATCGCGAGGAGCTGGTGCTCGCCACTAAGGCGGGAGTCTCCCGGCGTACCGGGGAACGAGTCGTGGACACGTCCCGCCGCGCGCTGCTCGACGCCCTGGACGCCTCGCTGCGCCGGTTGGGCACTGACCACGTGGACCTCTGGCAGGTGCACGCGTGGAGCCCGGACACCGGTCTCGACGAGACGCTCTCAGCCGTCGACAGCGCCGTCTCCAGCGGTCGCACCCGATATGCGGGCATCTCGAACTACTCCGGATGGCAGACCGGTCGCGCGGTGGCATGGCAGCAGGCCTGGCCGGGGCGCGCTCCGCTGGTGTCGACGCAGATGGAGTACTCCCTGCTCCAACGCGGCATCGAGCGGGAGGTCGTGCCGGCGGCGGAGGCGCTCGGGCTCGGGCTGCTCCCCTGGTCGCCCCTGGGCAGGGGGGTTCTGACGGGCAAGTACCGCTCCGGCATCCCGGCCGACTCTCGTGCCGCGTCTCCGCAGTTCGCCGGCTTCATCGACCGCTTTCTCGACGAGCCCAGCCGGCGCATCGTGGACGCGGTGGCCACCGCCGCCGAAGGGCTGGAGGTGTCGCCGCTGGAGGTCGCGCTGGCGTGGGTGCGCGACGCACCGAGTGTTACCGCCCCGATCGTCGGAGCCCGTACGGCGGCGCAGCTGCGCGGGTCGCTGGACGCGGAGTCGTTGACCTTGCCGGCCGAGATCCGCTCGGCGCTGGACGACGTGTCCGCGCCGGCGGGCGGCTACCCGGACCGCTGAGCATCGGTCACAATGGCCGGCGATGGCGGAGTGGGAGTACCAGCACCTCTACCTGCCGCGTGGCACGAGCCGGGGCGCCGCGCGGCGGCTGCTGACCGACCACGCGGAGTACGGCCACTGGGAGCTGGCCCGGTTGCGCCTGTCCGCCGACGGCAGCCGACGGGTCGTGCTGCGACGCAAGGTGATCAGGGTCGTCCGTACGGCGTGACTCTTGTGGATACCGGCGCCGTGTCCGGCCGGTCCGGTAGAATCGAACACATGTTCGATCCACCCGACGACAGAGGTCCCGCTGCCGGGGTGCGCACGCCGGCGCTGGAGGACCTTCCGCCGGGTGGGCTGCTGGGGGGGCTGTTGGAGAAGCTGGACCCGGCGAATCTCTCCGGGTATGACCTGGTGTCCTTCCTGGGCGCCTCGGAGC
>JACCUZ010000283.1 GCA_013698395.1 Sporichthyaceae bacterium | reverse complement strand
GGCTAGGCGCGGACGTCTCGGACGCGACCCCCCTGGTCGGCAACTGGTTCGTGCACGACGAGGCGGCAGCGCGGCTGCATCGGGCCTTGCAGGCGTACGTCGCTGCGCACCGCTCCCGGCACCCCCTTGAGCCCGGCGTGCCGGTGAACGAGGCGCGCGTCGCCCTCGACCTGCCCGACGCCGAACTGGTCGGCGCCCTCGCCCGGCCGCCCCTGGCGGTCCGGGAAGGACGGGTCGTGGACACCGGAGCCGAGCCCGCGCTGCCGGCCTCCCTGGCGGCGGCGGTGCAGGAGGTGCGGGCGGAACTCATGGTGGCGCCCTACAGAGCCCCCGACGCCGACCGGTTGAGATCTCTCGGGCTGGGGCCGCGCGAGCTCGCGGCGGCGGAGCGGCTCGGTCTGCTGCTGCGGATCGGAGACGGTGTCGTCCTGCTGCCCGGTGCCGTGGAGTCCGCGGCGCAACGACTGGCCGAGCTCACGTCGCCCTTCACCGCGAGCCAGGCCAAGGCCGCGCTGGCCACAACCCGGCGTACGGCCCTCCCCTTGCTGGAGCTGCTCGACCGGCGCGGGCTCACCCGGCGCCACGCTGACGGCACCCGCTCGTTCGCCTGAGACGCGGACAACGCGACCGACAGGGGGCCACAATCTCGACATGGCCGTGCGCGAGGAGATCGCCACGCGGGACCAGTTCGAAAACAGCCACAGCGCGGCCCACACGCCCGTCCTGCTCGACGTCGAACGGGAGGTGCTGGGCGGTGACTACGGCGCCAACGGCTACACCACCCGGGTGCAGGCCGACCTCCTCGCTGCGGAGCTGTCGCTGCGGCCGGGTGTACGGCTGCTCGACCTAGGCGCCGGCTGCGGGTGGCCGGGTCTCTACCTCAGCGGATCGACCGGTTGCGACGTGGTCTGCTGTGACCTGACCGTCAGCGGCATGCGCGCCGTCTCCGCCCGGGCCGGCCGCGAGGGGACCGCCTCACGGGTGGCGGCCGTGGTGGCGAGCGCCCGGCACCTGCCGTTCCACCCCGAAAGCTTCGACGCGATCGTGCACACCGACGTGCTGTGTTGACTGCGTGCCAAACTCTCCGTGCTGAGAGCCTGCCACCGACTTCTCCGCGCCGGCGGGCGGACAGCTTTCTTCACCATCAGCCTGGCACCCGGCCTGGACCCCGCGGCCCGTCGCCGCGCGGTCCGGGTGGGTCCTCCGTCAGTGGGGTCCCGACGTGAGGTCGCCCTCCTGTTGGCCGCCGCTGGGTTCACCGAGGTGGCGCTCACCGACGTCACCGGCGACTACCTGGTCACCGTCCGCGCCTGGCTGCGCGCCCGGGACCGCCACCGGCACGACCTGGCGCTGCTCGACGCGGCCCGGCTCGAGGAGCAGCAGCACGACATGGCCGAGGCGGCGGCAGCCATCGAGGCCGGGCTGCTGCGCCGCAGCCTCGTGCTCGCCAGGCGCTCCGCAGGCCTTGTGGCCGGCCCTGCTGGGCAGCACACTGAACCGACACCCGGGGAGGAATGATGAGGGAGGGGGTCATGCAGGGAGATGGCCACGGTCGGGAACGCGCCGCCGAGAGGGAGGCCGACCGGCAGCCTGACCTGATGGTCGACGCCGACGAGTTGCGCGAGCAGGTGAGGGACAAGTACCGCGAGGTGGCTCTCAGCCCGCACGCCGGGCACCACTTCCACACCGGACGCAGAGCCGCTGACCTCATGGGCTACCCGAAGACCGTCGTCGATGCCCTGCCCGACCGGGCCGTCGAGTCCTTCGCCGGCGTCGGCAACCCCTTCTCGCTGCGGCCTATCCCGGCCGGCTCCCGCGTGGTCGACGTCGGGTCCGGCGCCGGCTTCGACAGCTTCGTGGCCGCCGACCAGGTCGGACCGCAGGGTCGGGTCGTCGGCGTCGACATGACACCGGAGATGCTGACGAAGTCGCGCGCGACCGCGGCCCAGCTCGGCCTGACCCATGTGGAGTTCCGGGAAGGCCTGGCCGAGCGGCTGCCCGTCGAGGACGGCTGGGCCGACGTCGTCATCAGCAACGGTGTGATCAACCTCTGCCCCGACAAGAAGGCGGCGTTCACCGAGATCCAGCGGGTCCTGCGACCGGGCGGCGTGCTGCAGTTCGCCGACATCGCCAACGGCCGGCCGGTCCCCGTCGAGGCCATGCGCCAGATTGACCTGTGGACCGGTTGAATTGCCGGTGGCCTGCCGTGTGCGGGCTGGCAGGCGATGCTCGAGGACTGCGGGTTCGTCGACATCGCGATCGGGCCGCCGGTCGACACCTTCGCCGGTGCCCCTGGCGAGGACAAGGCTCGCTCCTACGCCGTCTTCGGTCACGCCTTCCTTGCCACCCGACCGTGATCTGGCCGCTCCCGTCCTGACCCACTGCTGTCACCCACGAAAGGGACCCCATGGGAAACAAAGCCGTCGTCAGCCTCACCACCGGGCTCGAGGACGCCGAGCGGGTGACGGTCGCCTTCCTTGTCGCGGTCGGCGCGGCGGAGCAGGGGCGCCCCACCCTGATGTTCCTCACCAAGGAGGCCGTGCGGCTGGCCATCCCCGGCTTTGCGACCGCCGTGGCGTGCGAGGGTTGCCCACCGCTTGCCGACCTGTTCGCCCGCTACGAGACGGCGGGCGGTCGATTCCTCGTCTGCCCGATCTGCTTCGACGCCCGCAAGATGGACAAGGGTGACCTGGTGGGCAACGCCGAGTTGGGTGGGACGGTGCCGATGTGGCAGTGGATCGGCGACGAGGGCGCCACCACGTTCAGCTACTGAGCAAGCCGCCGGAGCCGCCACGGGGCAGCCACGCGGGCCCGTCGGAGGCCCCGCACAACGGCTTGGCGGAGGCGGACGGGAATCGAACCCGCCTGGCCGAGATCCTCGACCACGTCGGTTTTGAAGACCGCGGGGGCCACCAGACCCCAGACGCCTCCCTGCGAGCCGTTGGTAGCGGGAGCGGTGGTGAGCGTAGCCGCCGCATAGGCTCGATCTGTGACGACGGTTGAGGTCGGCCGACTGACGCAGTACGCCCACGGGGGCGGGTGCGCCTGCAAGATCCCGCCGGGTGAGCTCGAGGCGGTGTTGTCGGGCCTGATGGCGCCCGCCCTCAATCCGGACGGCGACCTGCTGGTCGGACTGGCCACCGGGGACGACGCCGCCGTCGTGCGGATCAGCAACGGCCAGGCCGTCGTCGTGACCGCTGACTTCTTCACCCCGGTCGTGGACGACCCCTTCGACTGGGGACGGATCGCGGCTGCCAATGCCCTCTCCGACGTCTACGCGATGGGCGGCCGACCGGTCGTCGCCGTGAACCTGTTGGCCTGGCCCCGCGAACTGCTGCCGTTGGAGCTGGTCAGGGAGGTGCTCCGCGGGGGTCTGGAGGTGGCGACCGAGGCCGGCTGCCACGTTGGTGGCGGCCACAGCGTCGACGACCCCGAGCCCAAGTACGGAATGGCGGTCACCGGTCTGGTGGACCCCGACCGGCTGCTGCGCAACGACGCGGGACGCTCAGGCGAGCCGCTGGCGCTCACCAAGCCGCTGGGCATCGGCGTGCTCAACAGCCGCCACAAGTCCACCGGCGAGCCGTTCCCGCACGCCGTGGCGACGATGGTGACCCTGAACCGCGACGCCGCCGACGCCGCGCTTTCCGCAGGTGCGCGGTGCGCCACGGATGTCACCGGTTTCGGCCTGCTCGGTCATCTGCACAAGCTGGCCAGGGCCAGCGGTGTCACGGCCGTCCTCGACAGCAGCGCGGTCCCGTACCTCGACGGTGCCCGCGAGGCGCTGCGCGACGGCTACGTCAGCGGCGGTACCCGCCGCAACCTTGACTGGGTCCGGCCGACCACGGACCTGCGGGTGACAGAGGACGAGGCGGTGCTCCTGGCCGATGCCCAGACCTCGGGTGGCCTGCTGGTGGCAGCCGAGCTGCCCGGCTACCCCGTCGTGGGTGAGCTTGTTCCGGCCGCGGGCGACGGCGTCACGGTCATCGTGCGATAGCCGTGCGATAACCGGTCGCGCCGCGGGTGGATCAGGGTCTTTCATGGCAGCGTGCAGCTGACCTCGCTCGACCCGGACCACCTCGACCGCCACGACGTGGACGGTGCTGTCGCGGTCATGGAGGCTGCGCGGGAGGTGGACTGTCCGCACGAGCAGCCGACCACGGCGCAGTCCTATACCGCTCGACTGCAATACGGGTGGGACGGTGAGCCGCCCGAGGCGACCGTCGCGCGCGACACCTGCGGCCGAGTGGTTGCACTGCTCGAGGTCACGCTGCCACGTCGGGACAACACCCACCTGGGCTACCTCGAGCTCGTCGTCGACCCTGTTGTACGTCGCCAAGGGATCGGCCGTGACCTCTTCGGCGTCGGCGTGGACCGCGTGCGCGCGGAGGGCCGGACGGTCGTCATGACCGACTGCTTCGACAACCCGGCCAGCCTCTCGTTCGCGGCGGCCCTCGGCCTCGAGCAGGCGATCGCCGAAGCCAAACGCCGCCAGAACCTGCTGTCACTGTCCTGGGACCGGATCGAGGAAGTCGCCACGTCCGCCGAGCGCGCCGCCACCGACTACGAGCTGTTCCGAATGCCGGCAGAGATCCCCGACGAGCTCATGCCAGCGGTCGTCGAGATGGTGGGAGCGATCAACGACGCACCGCTGGACGACCTCAAGCTCGAGGACGAGGTGTTCAGCGCTGAGCGGTTGCGCTCCTTCCGGGTGGCACAGGCAGCCTCCGATCGGCGGATCTACCAGCTCGTGGCCCGCCACCGGGACACCGGCGTCTTGGCCGGTCACACCGTCACCGCCGTGGAGGCACAGCTGCCGCACTACGGCCAGCAGTTCGACACCAGCGTGCTCGCCGCGCACCGGGGCCACCGGCTCGGCCTGCTGCTAAAGACGGGGATGCTGCGGTGGCTGGCCGAGGAGGAGCCGCAGTTGCGGGTGCTCGACACCTGGAACGCGGTGTCCAACACGCACATGATCGGCGTCAACGAGACGCTGGGATACGAGCTGGTGGCGACGGCTACTGGGTTCCAGCGCTCACTCTGAACCCGGTCGACGAGCTACCGCGGCCGTTGTTCCCCGCCTCAGGTCTTGGCGAGCCTAGCCGCGGGCGATCCTCGGTGACTTCTTCGTCTCGTCGAACGACCGTATGCCAGCAGTCGCCTTTCCGCTGAAGCGGAGGCCATTTGGCGCCTTGCTGATGCAGGACCGGGGAATGACGACCTTGGTCCTGTCGTACGCGTCACGGTGGATGACCTTCAGCCCTGCGCAGGCCTTCGGCACTGGGACGGCGGACGCCCCAGAGTAGTAGAGCAGCTCGCGCTGACCGGCGCTGCGGCTCTCCAAGACCGCGTAGCGCTTGCCGACGGTTCCCCAGTGGATGAAGAACCACTCACTCTCGGCCGCATCGACGTCGACGTGCGTCATAGTCATCTTGACCGCGGCATCGCCGTTGACAAAGGCGAGCTTGAGGACGTCGGGGTAAGCGTCGCCCCTGGGGTCAGAGATCGACCCCGAGGCGGCCTGAGCCGGTGTTCCGACCAGAGCTGACGCGATCATGGTCCCAGCGAGTACGGCGATACACCGTCGTGCCTGCATCTGATGCTCCCTCGGCCGCGGGAGAACGTCGCCCCCCGTCGGGGCAGGACCCTAACCGGTCGAGAGCTACCGCCTCAGCCGCACCACGACATCCGCAGCCTCGACGACGTGGCGTCGCGTTGGATCGTCGCTGCGTTCAGTCGGTGGGTGAAGACAGCATTCGGCAGGACGAACCAATGAACGAAGATCGTGGCCGCGAGCGTCAGCGCCGGCTCGAGTACCAGTCGCGCGCCAGTCACCTTCGCACAGGGTGGAGGCGCACGAGACGGACGTCGTTCAGATGGCAGAACCTAAGGGACGCTGCTTGTCCAATTGGGCGTTGCCGGAGATGACATTGCCAGCGGCCTCTTACAGCACCGGCTCGGACCGCGCTCTATCTGCGAGGACGCAACGCTTGAAGATCATTGATGCTCTCGCTGCACATCACATCGCAACGCCGCTTAAGGACGCAGAGACCGTAGAGATCAATGAAGCTGCGGGCGACGCTCGAGAGCGCCTCCAGGCAAAAAACTTCGACCAGGCTCCGGTCGTCAAGCAAAGTGCGGTCGTCGGCTGGGTTGCCACGAATCGATTGTCCGATGGCTCTCGGGTTAAAGGTTTCTACCAGCCACTCGAGCGCAGCCGCTTTGCCGGTGCCTCATCCAGCATCAACGACGTTCTCCCGCATCTCGCCGCCCCCGGGTTCTGCTTCACGGTGTGGCGGGCAGGCTTGGAAGGGTTCATCACCCCGAGTGACCTGGATAGGCACGCGGCCAGGTGTCACTTCTACCTCTTGGTGGCGGGTGTCGAGATGGCTCTGTCGTCAGTGGTTCGTTCTCTCGCACCGGAGTCGGAACTCATCGAACACATCTCTACCCATCCCATGCGACCAGGTGAGAACGGTGGGGTCGAGACGCTCCGGTCAACTTTCGAAGCTGCGCGTAGGGCAGGACGTGACACTCACCCAGTCGAGTACCTCTACCTGGGAGAACTCATCGAAATCTTGGCCTTCCGGCTAGACATGGACATATCCCTCGTCAAGAATTTGGAGATGGTGCGTGACCTACAAACGACAGTCATGCATCCGACCCGTGCGCTGTCTCGCTTGGGCGCGACACAACTCGCGGCAGCCGCCGGGGCCGCGGTTGTAGCGCACGAGCAACTCCGGGCACTGTCGCCAGCCCAGGGCGATATTACGCCGGACGATCATCGGGCTGACTAGACGTGCTGCACGAGGAGAGAATGCAGGCGGCACGGAACGCTTGCTTCAGCTGATCACCTAGATGTCGCCAGGGCGGCGACCCGCTGGA
>JACCUZ010000243.1 GCA_013698395.1 Sporichthyaceae bacterium | reverse complement strand
GTGCAGCTCGTAGAACACCGACCCCGCGAGCTGCCGGCCGCGCCAACCCGAGTCGCTCCACAAGAACACCGAGTGGTCGTAGACCCGCGACGCGCCGTGCACCCCGTGCGGCTGCCACCGCGACCGCGGGTCGGGCAAGGGCGTCCCCTCGCCGTCGAGGACGAACGCGTAGTCGGTCCCGTGCACTGCCCGGTCCACGTCGACGCGCCACCAGCCGTCGTCCGAGCGTTTCATGTCGTACGCCGAACCGCCGACGACCGCGTCCACCGACACCAGAGCCGGGGCCCAGACCCGCAACGTCGTCACGGCGAGCGAACCTACCCATCCCGGACATGCGGCCCCAAGTCGGCTCTGCGACGATCACCGTCATGGTGAACAAGGGCAAGAAGACCTCGAGGAAGGCCACCCGCGACGCCCGACCGGACGTGTCCCGGGTGACGGACCTGCTGCGGCTGCCGGCCGGGCCGGTCGACCTGGCTGCCGTCGACACCGCCGCCACCCCCGCGTTCGACGGCAGCAAGGCCGACGGGGAGGCGGCGCTGACCCTGCTGGGACCCCGGTTGGCCGACCTGCAGGAGCGGCTGTACGCAGAGGGGCGCACCGGCGGCACGCGCAGCGTCCTGCTGGTGCTGCAGGGCATGGACACCTCCGGCAAGGGCGGCACCGTGCGGCACGTCGTGGGGGAGGTCGACCCGCAGGGTCTGTCGATCACCACGTTCAAGGCCCCGACGAGAGAGGAGCTCTCCCACGACTTCCTCTGGCGCATCAAGGCGAGGCTGCCCGCGCCGGGGCAGATCGGCGTCTTCGACCGGTCCCACTACGAGGACGTTGTCGTCGCGCGCGTCCTCGACCTCGTCGAGCCGCGCACCTGGCGCCGGCGCTACGGCACCATCAACCGCTTCGAGGAGCGGTTGGTTGCCGACGGGACGCGCATGATCAAGTGTTTCCTCCACATCTCGAAGGAGGAGTCCAAGGACCGCCTGCTGCGCCGCCTGGACAAGCCGGACAAGCTGTGGAAGTTCAAGCCCGGGGACATCGACTCCCGGGCGGATTGGGGTCCCCTGATGCAGGCCTTCGGCGACGCGCTGGAGCGCTGCAACACCGAGGCCGCCCCGTGGTACGTCGTGCCGGCCGACCGCAAGTGGTACCGCAACTGGGCGATCATGAACATCCTCGTCGAGCAGCTCGAGGAGATGTCCCTGGTGTGGCCGGCGCCCGACTACGACGTCGAGGAGCAGCGGCAGCGGCTGCTGGCCAGCGACTGACCCACCTCCAGGGCTTAGTTCCGGCCCACCCGCTGCCGATACCCCTCTGTCCGAGTGACGTGGGAGGTGTGCGGTGCGGCGGTTCCGCTCGCTCCTGCTCGCGTTCGGGATCGTGGCCGTCATGTGTGCGATCGGCGCGGGTGTCCTCGCCGAACGCACCAGAGAGAAGCTCGACCACGACCTGACACTGGCGGCTGCCCACCGCGCGACCGCGCTCAACGAGTACTTCCACTCCGCCCGTGCGGTGGCCTCCATCACGTCGCACTCCTCAGCCTTCGCCGACTTCTACGACGCGCCCCGGAGCCGGACCGACCGCATGGCCCGCGGCGGCCGGATGATGGACCGGGTCGTCGAGTCCCTGCGCTACCTCGACGCCCTCTACCCGGACAGCATGGGAGAGGCCGCCTTCGTCGACCGGTCCGGCGCGGTGAACGCCCGGGTCATCCGCGGTCGGGTCGCCCCCGCCGACGACCCCTTGGCCGACGAGAGCGGGCAACCCTTCTTCGCGCCGGCCTTCCGCCAGCTGTACGGCAAGGTCTACCAGTCCAGGCCCTACGTCTCGCCCGCCATCGGGGAGTGGGTGATCTCCAACGCCACGAAGATCGACACCGGCCTCGGTGTGTCGCCGGCCCTCGTTCACTTCGAGGTCACCGTCGAGAGCCTGCGCTTGGCGGCGTACGACCCTGACGGGCGCCAGCGCGTGCGCGTGGTGGACCTGGAGACGGGCTCGGTCGTCGTCGACAGCACGACTCCCCAGGTGCAGGGAGAGACGCTCGGCGCATCGGCGGACCGCTCGCTTGCCTGGGTCACCGAGCGTCATGACGGTGCACACCGGTCGGACGACGTCTGGCGCCACGCGGTCCGCGTCATCGACACCAGCGGGGAGAACGTCAACCACTGGGCCGTCGTCGTCTCGATGGCGAAGCCGACGGGGGCGTGGGCCAGTCCCTACTCGTACGGGCCGGTGGCCTTGCTGGTCATTGGGCTGATCCTCCTCGTGCTCTCGGCCATGGGCTTCGTGGCCAAGAACAGGTCGAGCCACCGCACCGCTCGGCGAGACGACCTCACGGGGCTGGCCAACCGCCTCGCCGTCCGCGAGCACGTCGAGACAGAGCTGCTCGGCGGCAGGGAGCTGACTGTTCTCCTGCTCGACCTCGACCGCTTCAAGTACGTCAACGACGCCCTGGGCCACCACGCCGGTGACGAGCTGCTCACCGTGCTGGCTCAGCGGCTCACCGAGGCATTGCGTGAGCCGGCTGACCTCGTCGCGCGCCTCGGAGGTGACGAGTTCGTGGTGATCGCGAGTGCGACCAGCCGCCCGGAGCAGGTGCACGGTCTGTGCGAACGCGTCACGAAGGCGATCATCGAGCCGGTGCGGCTCGGCGGCCTCGACGTCACCCTCGGGGCCAGCATCGGAGTGGCCATCGCTCCTGAGCACGGGCGCGACTACGGCACGCTGCTGCAGCACGCGGACATCGCGATGTACGACGCGAAGCGCCGACGGACCGGCTGGCAGATCTACCACCCGGCGCTGGCGATGGAGGAGCGGCCCGACCTTGCGATCGACGCCGAGCTCCGGCGGGCGATCGAGGACGGTCAGCTCGTCCTGCACTACCAGCCCACGGTGGACCTCGCCAGCGGCCAGGTCACCGCGGCCGAGGCCTTGGTGCGGTGGCAGCATCCTCGTCGCGGCCTTCTCGCGCCCTCCCACTTCGTTCCCTTCGCCGAGGTCACCGGGTCGATCCGCCTCATGACCACCGCCGTCCTGGGCATGGCGCTCGCGCAGGCCGCCCAGTGGCGGGCGGCGGGCCAGGACCTCCCGGTGGCCGTCAACGTCTCGGCCCACGACGTGACCGATCCCGGCTTCGTCGAGCGGGTCATCGAGGCTCTCGCCGCCCGAGACCTGCCGGGGACCAGCCTGGTCATCGAGCTCACCGAGACCGGGCTGCTTGCCGACGCGGACGCAGCGGCAGGAGTGCTGCAGCGGCTCACCGAGCTGGGGATCCGCGTCGCGGTGGACGACTTCGGTGCGGGCTACGCCAGCCTGCCCTACCTGCGGCGCTTCCCGGTGTCGGTGCTCAAGCTGGACAGCAGCATCGTGCAGGGCCTCACCGTCGATGCGACGGACGCCGCGCTCGTACGGTGGACGGTCGACATGGCGCACTCCCTCGGGATCACCTGCGTCGCCGAAGGCGTGGAGGATGCCACCACGCTGGCCGCGCTGGAGGAGCTCGGCTGCGACCAGGCGCAGGGCTTCTACCTCCAGCGCCCGGGGCCGGCCGCAGATCTGCAGCTGCACCAGTCCACCGTCTTGACCCGCTAGCAGCCGGCTGGGGCGGCTACTCGGCCCGCACCAGCAAGGCGACCGGCAGCCGGTCGAGCAGCCGGGCCAGCGGCGTGTCATCGGCGTACGCCTCACCGGTGAACAGGTCGTTCCACGTACCCCCGGGAAGGCTCACGGTCTCGTCGGAGAAACCGTCCCGGAGGCCGGTCGTCAGCCGGGAGACCACGGTGACGGCTCGGTCGCTGCGGCCGAGGGCGAACGCGTGCGACGTCGTCGTGTCGATGCGCTGGTACGTCGACGAGGACCCGAACCAGCGCGGCTGCTCGCTGCGGAGGCGCAGAGTTCGCGACACGACCAGCAGCTTCTCGTCGTCGAGGTCCCGAGGCGCCTCACCGTCGTCGAGGGCAGCCAGCCGCTCGACCCGCGCCCGGTAGTCGACCGGCCGGCGGTTGTCCGGGTCGACCAGTGACAGGTCGACCAGGTCGCACCCCTGGTAGACGTCGGGCACGCCCGGCACCGTGAGCCCGAGCAGCTTCTGCGACAGCACGTTCGCCCGGAACGCGGGCGCCAGCCGCTCGACGAACGCGCTGACCGACGCCGTGATCTCCGCGTCGGCGAGCACCGCCTCGGCGAAGGTCCGCACCGCCTCGTCGTACGCCTCGTCCGGCTCGGTCCACGTCGTGCGGCGCTTGGCCTCGCGCGTCGCCTTCTCGAGGTACGCCGTGAGCCGGCCGGCGTCGATCGGCCAGGCGCCGACCAGGGTCTGCCACAGCAGGTACTCGGTGTTGGCGTCGAGCAGGGGTGACCGGTAGGTCGCCGACGCCGCCCGCCACGAGGTGACCTGCGCGCTCCACTCGGCGGGAACCTCGCTGAGCACCGCAAGGCGGGCCCGGACGTCCTCGCTGCGCTTGGTGTCGTGGGTCGACAGGGTGGTCATCGCGTCCGGCCAGTTCGCCTGCTGACGGATGCACCACCGGTGCAGCTCGTCGGGGTCCACGCCGAAGTGGCCCGGGTCGCCGCCCACCTCGTTCAGGGCGGTGAACCGGAGGTAGCGGTAGAAGGCGGTGTCCTCGACGCCCTTGG
>JACCUZ010000240.1 GCA_013698395.1 Sporichthyaceae bacterium | reverse complement strand
ACAACCCCCCGACCCCGAACCCCGGAGAACCCCTTTATCCACAAGGCATTCCGGCTGACGCCTGCCCACCCGTTTGGGCGGCCAGCCTGACGGCTGTGGCGTCGGTGCTTGGAAACGACCTCGGCTGCCGGACGTCGTCAGCTGCAACGCAAGAGCAAGGTGCGGCCGGAGCAGATGCGGGCGCCACTTCGACGAGTGGCCTGCCGAAAGACCTTACTCGGTAGGCGACCAGCCGCAGCGGATACGCTCCCCAACTATCGAATCCAAAGGGGACCACATGCTCCTGCGCCGATCCGCAGCAATCCTTGCCCTGCTTCTGCCCTTGGCGTTTCTGGCGCCCATGGAAGCCAGCGCCGCCCCGCGAGCCAAGGCCCCCACGGCATCAAGTGGAGTCACCTGCTCCCTGCCGGAATCGAACGCGGAAGCACTGGACATCCTCAGCAACTACTACCCGGGGTACTGGTGGGACCACACGGACCTGACGGTCGCCGTGCAGGCGCACCCCAGAGCCACCGAGGAGCAGCTGGCCGCCATCCACGACGCGATCGCGACGTGGGCGGAGGTACTGGAGGACTGCTTCGACGGGCTCATCACCCTGACTGACGTCACCGGTACTCAGCCAAGTGAGCAGAAGGCTGCCGACATCGTCATCCACTACGTTCCCCGCGCCGGTGGCGTCGTATTCGGTGGTTACGCCATCTGCGGCGACCACGGATGCCCGAACATCCTGGTGCGTTCTGACCTTCCGCCCAGCCTGGACCGGGACCCGTACGACCCCGAGTACCTCGGGTGGGTGACTCTCCACGAGCTCGGTCACGCGCTCGGGCTCGGTCACGCCACGAACTTGCTCGAGAGCACCGACTTGATGGGCTACGGATGGCCCGACCTCGGAGACCCGGTGCTCTCCCAATGTGACGTCGACGCGCTGGCGTTCATCTTCGCCTGGGCACTCAACGGCACGGAACCAGCTCCGCCCGAGGCCGGTCCCTACGACTGCACCCAGTCCTGACTTCTAGCAGCGATCCCGGAGCGCAAGCCTCACGCCGCCACGGCAAGCGCGAACGGCAGCACACCCGGGGCCCCGGCGTGCCGGAGCAGCCGACCAGCCACGGTGAGCGTCCATCGGGAGTCGGCCAGGTCGTCGACGAGCAGGACCGGGCCGTCGAGGTCGGCCAGCCGAAGCGCCAAAGGTGAAGGAACGCTGAACCGCCGGTGCACGGCGGCCAGCCGGAATGCGCTGTTGCCGCCCGGGCCACCGGTGGGCTCCGGAGTGGTGAGAACAAGCGGCCCAAGGTCCGGTAGTCGTCCGAGCGCCGCAAGATGCGCGGCCACCGAGGCCACCAGCAATGGACGGCGCAGAGACGGCACCCCTACGACGGCGACCGGCCGCACCTGCCAGTCCCAGCCGGCGAGCACGGCGACGCACGCGGCCAGCAGGTTGTCGTCGGCGGGGCCATCAGCGTCAGCGGCGAGCAGGGTCCGCAGCCGCTGACCCCAGCCGAGGTCGGTGAGCCGGGCCACCGCCCGCCCTTCCTCGCACCGTTCATCGGGCTGGATGCGCCCGGAGAGCGGCACCCCGAGACGGCTCATGCCACTGGGCCACTGCGAGCGCGGCTCAATGGGCACGCCGACCTTGCGCAGAGCGCGGGTGGCGGCCTGCACTGCGCCCGCGGGGACGGTGGCGTCGTACCACGGCCCCGCGCAGCGGTCGCAGCGCCCGCAGTCGGCGGCGCCGGGGTCATCCAGGGCGTCTTGGAGAAACCGCATCCGGCAGCCCGGTGTCTGCTGGTAATCCAGCATTGACGCGGCCTCGGCGTCACGGGCCGCCGCGACCCGCCCGTACCTGGCCTCGTCGTACGTCCAGCCTTGCCCCGTCGCCGTCCAACCCCCGCTGACCCGGCGTACCGCGCCTTCCACGTCGAGCACCTTGAGCAGCAGCTCCAGCCGAGTCCGCCGTACGTTGGCGACGGTCTCCAGCGTCGCCGTGGACAGCGGCCGGTCCGACTCGGCCAGCGCCGTCAGCACGGCCTCGGCGTCGGGGCGGCGCGGCATCGACGAGGTGGCAAAGTAGCGCCAAATCTCTCGGTCCTCGGGAGCAGGCAACAGGAGTACGTCGGCTCGCTCGGTTGCCCGCCCCGCGCGGCCGACCTGCTGGTAGTAGGCGACCGGGGACGACGGGGCGCCCAGGTGAACCACGAACCCCAGGTCGGGCTTGTCGAAGCCCATTCCCAGCGCGCTCGTGGCCACCAGTGCCTTCACCTCGTTGTCCCGCAACGCGCGCTCGAGCTCTAGTCGGTCGGCCGGGTCGGTGCGCCCGGTGTAGGCCCGCACCTGGTGCCCCGCGTCGCGGAGCAGGGCCGCCGTGTCCTCGGCCCCCGACACGGTGAGGGCGTACACGATGCCGCTGCCCGGCAGCTCCCCCAACCGGGCCGACAGCCAGCCCAGACGGGCATCGGCGGTAGGCAGCGAGAGCACGCCGAGCCGCAGGCTCTCTCGGGCAAGCGATCCGCGGATCGTACGGACCGACGCACCGCCGGCACCCAGCTGCTCGGCGACGTCGGCGACGACTCGGGCGTTCGCGGTGGCCGTCGTCGCCAGCACCGGACGCCCCGCCGGCAGCTCGGCCAGCAGGTCCCGGATGCGTCGGTAGTCGGGGCGGAAGTCGTGTCCCCAGTCGCTGATGCAGTGCGCCTCGTCGACCACCAGCAGCCCAGCCGCCGTGGCCAGCGCGGGCAGCTGCTCGTCACGGAACTTGGGATTGTTGAGCCGCTCAGGACTCACCAGCAGCAGATCCACCTCGTCCGCCGCGAGCGCCGCCCTCACCTCGGCCCACTCGTCAGCGTTGGCCGAGTTCATGGTGACTGCCCGCAGGCCGGCGCGGCGAGCCGCCTCGACCTGGTCCCGCATCAGCGCCAGCAGCGGCGATACGATCAGTGTCGGACCCCCTCCCCGGGCCCGCAGCAGCGCGGTCGCCACGAAGTACACCGCGGACTTGCCCCACCCTGTCCGTTGCACCACCAGCACTCGCTCGGCGCCCTCGACCAAGGCGCTGACCGCTTCCAGCTGCCCCTCGCGGAAACCCGCAGACGGGTTGCCCACCAGCTGACCGAGCAACGGTTGCGCGTCACGGGCCAGCGTGGTCGCAGGCGTCGCGGTCGCAGGCGTCGAGGCAATCTGGGTCACGACGACAACTCCATCACGCGCCCCGGACATGTCCCGTCAGCGCGTCCTCCCACAGCTGTGCCATGGCATCGCCAAAGGCCACCAGCACCACGGCCGA
>JACCUZ010000229.1 GCA_013698395.1 Sporichthyaceae bacterium | reverse complement strand
CGCCGAGCTCAACGGCCGACCCCGAAAGACCCTCAACTGGGCCACCCCGGCCGAAGCCCTCAACGAACTACTCTTAACCGCAGTCGCATAGTGCCGTGTTGCGACGACCGCGTGAATCCGCCCCGCTTCAGCAGGCGTAGACGCCCAGCGCAGCGTGCATCGACCACGTATACGTGGTCAACGCTCCGGCACCCCAAGTCATTAGCGGGGCTAATGAGTTAGGGTGGTGGTGTGCCTGCCGTGCTGCGTACCGCCGAGCTGGCGAGCACGTTGCGGGTCTCGGTGATGCGGCTGACGCGGCGGTTGCGAGCCGAGCGGTCCGACGACGGCCTGAGCCTGACCCAGCTGGCGACCCTCGGGACTCTCGAGCGCCATGGGCCGCTCACCCCCCGCGAGCTGGCCGCCCACGAGAAGGTCCAGCCCCCGTCGATGACTCGAATCCTGGCTGGTCTGGAGGACCGAGGTCTCATCGAGCGCACGCCCCACGACACCGACGGCCGCCAGCACGTCGTCACGCTGACCCGCGCAGCCCGGGACCTGATCCGCGACGACCGGCGGCGGCGCGAGGCATGGCTGGCGCGACGTCTCGCTGAGCTCAGCCCGGAGGACCGCGAGGTCCTGCGGGCGGCGGCCGCCGTCATGGACCGCCTGACAGAGGCATGAGCCCCACCTTTCGCTCATTGCGCAACCGCAACTACCGCATCTACTACGCCGGTGGTGTCGTCTCGAACACGGGCACCTGGATGCAGCGCGTCGCCCAGGACTGGCTGGTCCTCCAGCTGACCGACAACTCGGGGGTCGCCCTCGGCATCACCACGGGCCTGCAGTTCCTGCCGATGCTGCTGATCGGGCCGCTGGCAGGCACCCTCGCGGACCGCTACTCCAAGCGCCGGCTGCTCATCGTCACCCAGGCGTTCATGGGCACCGTGGCTGTTGCCCTGGGACTGCTCGACGTCACCGGTCTCGTCGAGGTCTGGCACGTGTACGTCCTCGCCGCACTGCTCGGCATCGGCACCGCAGTCGACAACCCGGCCAGGCACTCTTTCGTCGTCGAGATCGTCGGCCCAGACGACCTGCCCAACGCCGTGGGGCTCAACAGCGCATCGTTCAACCTGGGCCGGGTGCTCGGGCCGGCGTCAGCCGGGCTGCTGATCGAGTTCTTCGACACTGGACCCGTCTTCCTGCTCAACGCGCTGTCCTTCGTCGCGGTCATCGCTGCGCTGATGCGCATGGATCCCGACGCCCTGGCGCCGTCACCACGGGCGCTAAGGGCCCGAGGTCAGGTGCGCGAAGGCATCCGCTACGTACGCAGCCGCCCCGATCTGGTCACTGTCATGGCGCTGGTGTTCTTCGTGGGCACCTTCGGGCTGAACTTCCAGCTGACCACAGCGCTTATGGCGACCGAGGTGTTCGACAAGGGCGCCGGACAGTTCGGCCTGCTCGGCTCGGTCATGGCCCTCGGCTCCCTCGCCGGTGCCCTGCTCGCGGCCCGCCGCGGCCGGCCCCGGTTGCGGCTTCTCCTCCTGGCCGCTCTGGCCTTTGGCTTGATCGAGGTGCTGGCGGCGCTGATGCCGACGTACCTGCTCTTCGCCCTGCTGCTCGTTCCCGTCGGGATCTCGGCACTGACCTTCATCACCGCCGCGAACTCCACCATGCAGCTCGGCGTCGACCCGGTGATGCGGGGCCGGGTGATGGCGCTGTACATGGCCGTGTTCTTCGGCGGAACCCCCATCGGTGCGCCGTTGGTGGGTGCGGTGGCGGAGGCGTTCGGGGCTCGGTGGAGCATCATCCTGGGTGGCGTGGTGTCGGCCGTTGCGGCCGTCGTGGCCGCCGTCGTGCTCGCCCGAGTTAGCGGGCTCCAGCTGCAGCGGGAGGTCCGGGACCTGGCTCCCCACCGGGCAGTGAGCCGAGAGATGGTGCGCAGCGGGGGCCAGCCCTGAGAGGCTGGGGCCATGGCCGCTCCCACCACCCTCAGCTCCGACGACTACCTCGCCGCCCTGCGTTCCGATGCGGCCCGCATGCTCGAGCTCGCACCTGACGACCTGAGCGCTCCAGTGCCCGCATGCCCCGGCTGGACCGTGGGCGACGCGCTGGTGCACACCGGGTCCGTCTACTCCCACAAGGTGGCCTGCATGCGCCTGCCGGAAGGTCCCAGCAGCGAAGCGGACTGGGACCACGGTCCAGTGGAGCGACAGGACACCGGGCAGTGGTTCCAGGAGCGCTTCGACGAGCTGGTGGCCGAGCTGACCTCGCGCGAGCCTGACGCCTCGTCCTACACCTGGCACGACGACCACCGGACCGTCGCGTTCTGGTACCGCCGGATGGCACAGGAGACGGCCGTCCATCGCATCGACGTCGAGAGCGCGTTCGACGCTGTCACGCCCGTCGACCACGAGTTGGCTGTCGACGGCATCGACGAGGTGCTCGACTGGTTCCTCGCCTACCAGAACGAGGACGTCGGGCCGGACGGTCCTGGCCGCGGCACGGTGGCGGTGCGCACCGGTGACCACATGTGGCGTACGACGTTGACCGCTGATGAGGCCCAGCTCTCGCGCGAGCCGGGCCCGGCGGATGCGGTCGTCAGCGGCGAGCCGTCGGAGCTGCTCCTGTGGCTGTGGGGCCGTCGCCCCGACACCGCCGTCACCCTCGAAGGCGACAAGGACCTGCTGCGCGCCTTCCGGGATCGGCTCCGGGTGGTGACGCAGTAGGCCCGCCGTGCCGACGTACGACGTCGTGGTGGCGGGGCTCGGAGGCTTCGGCAGTGCGGCGGCCAGCCACCTCGCGCGACGCGGTCAGCGGGTGCTCGGCCTCGACCCCCGCCCCGCGGCGCACGCCGAGGGATCCAGCCATGGCGAGTCCCGGATCGTCCGGCAGGCCTACTACGAGGGTGCTTCCTACGTCCCGCTGCTGCTCCGGACGTACGAGCTGTGGGCGGCGCTCGCCCGGGACGGCGAGCCGTTGCTCCGCCGCACCGGCGGGCTGTTCATGGGCGCGTCCGGCACGCAGGTCCTCGAGGGGAGCGTCGCAACCGCCCGGACGTGGGACCTCGAGCACGAGGTGCTCGACGCCGCCGACCTCGCACGACGCTTCCCGGCGCTGAGCCCGCCCGCCGGAACCCTCGGGCTGTACGAGCCGCAGGCCGGTGTCGTGGGACCCGAGGCCGCTGTCGCCGCGCACCTGGCGGAAGCTGCCGACGCCGGCGCGGAGCTGCGCCACGACGAGGCGGTCACCGGATGGGTCTCGTCGCCGGACCGGGTCTTGGTCGCAACGACGCGCGGCCACGTCGGGGCCGGCGCCCTGGTTCTCGCGCCGGGGCGATGGGCCCCGGATCTGCTGGGCGACCTAGAGCTCCCGCTCGTCGTAGAACGGCGGGTGCAGCACTGGTTCGTGCCGAGCCGCGCGGAGAACTTCGTGGTCGGGCGCCTCCCCGTGTGGATGTGGGACCTCGCCGACGGCACGCTGTTGTACGGCGTCCCGGAGCTGTCGCCTGGGGGCGGGGTAAAAGCGGCGGTGCACTTCTCCGGCGGTACGCCGGCGGCTGACTGGACGCCCGCCGAGCTGGCGGCGACGTTGGCGACGCTGCTTCCCGGCCTCGGTGACCGCCGCGCGCGGGCGACCGACTGCTGGTACACCCTCACCCCGGACCGGCACTTCGTCGTGGGCTGGCATCCGGGCGGTGAGCGGGTGCTGCTGGCGTGCGGCTTCTCCGGCCATGGCTTCAAGTTCACACCGGTGCTCGGGGAGGTGCTGGCCGACCTCGTCGTGGACGGCGCCACATCCTTCGACCTGTCGCTGTTCGCCCCGGAGCGCTTCGCCTCGACGTCACCGGTTCGGTGAGGCTCTTCGCGGCGCTGCACCCACCGTCGCACGTGGTCGCCGACGCGGACTCGGCGCTGGCGCAGCTGCGGGCCGCACATCCGGACATCCGCTGGGTGCCGGCGGTGCGCTGGCACCTGACCCTGGCGTTCTACGGCGAGGTACCTGACGGCAAGGTCGACAGCCTGAAGACGAAGGTGGAAAGCCGGGCGCGGCGGGCTCCCGCTCTCGAGCTCGCCCTGCAGGGGGCGGGGCAGTTCGCCCGACGCGCCCTCTGGCTCGGCGTGGACGGCGAGCTCACGCGGCTGCGGGCGCTCGCGCAGTCGCTGACCTTCGACCGTCGGCCCTACCGACCGCACCTGACGGTGGCGCGGCTGCGCAACGGGGTGGACGCGACCCCCGTGGTGGCGGCGCTGGCGGGCTACGCCGGCCCTCCTTGGGTGGCCGGTTCGGTCCACCTGGTCCGGTCACGACTGGGTGCCTCTCCGACGTACGACGACGTCGGCTGCTGGCCGCTCCAACCCCGACCGTAGGGTCACCGGGTGGACCCCAGGACCAGGCGGTGGGTCGTGCTTGGCGCGCTTGCGCTGCTCGTACTTGTCGTGGTGATCGGGGCGGTGCTCTGACCTGCTGGGCCTAGCACACATCCGTGGCTGAGGACGTCTGCTGTGGCGTCAAGTGCGCCACATCCGCCCCGGGCGCCCCGTTTGTGTCCCGGGGTCAGAGTCGGGGGGTGGCGGACGGTCCGCGTCTAGGGTCTATGCGGTGAGTGCGACCACCGCTGACGCGCGCGAGGTCCGGCGGGCCGTCCGGGCGACCCGGGTGGTCTTCGCCGCCAACGGTGGCCTGTTCGCGACGTGGATCTCGCGGATCCCGGCGGTCCGGGACGACCTCGGCGCCGACGAGCGCGGCCTGGGTTTCGCGCTGCTGTTCACCGCGGTTGGTTCGCTGCTGGCCATGCCCCTGTCCGGGCGGTTGGTGTCGGCCTACGGCTCCCGCCGGGTCATCGCGGTGTGCGTGGTGGCGTGCATGCTCGCCTACCCGGCGCTGGGCATCGTGCCGTCGCTGGTGTGGCTCGCCGTCGCGCTGCTCGTCGTCGGTGCCGGTGTAGGTGTCTGGGACGTCGCGATGAACGTCAGCGGGCACGGCGTCGAGGAACGCGCCGGCCGCACGTTGATGCCCGGTTTCCATGCCTGCTGGAGCCTCGGTTCTGTCGCAGGAGCCGGCCTAGGCGCGCTGGCGGCGCGCTTGGGGCTGGGACCGGCGGCCCACTTCACCGTCACCTGCGCCGCCGTCGGCGCAGTGACGCTGTTCTGGCTGCGGGCCTTACCCGATGGTCGGGCTGCCCACGACCCGGCGGACGCGGCGGGGGAGCGCCACGTCCCCGAGGCCCGACGCCCGGTGATCCGGGACATGCGGCTCATCGGGCTGGGTGTCATGACCTTCTGCGCGGCGTGGGCCGAGGGATCGGCAAACGACTGGCTCGCGCTGCTCATGGCCGACGAGCGCGACGCCTCCGGCGCCGAGGCCGCACTGGGCTTCGCCGTCTTCTCGGCCGCCATGACGGGCGCCCGAGTTGCCGGCAACAAGGTCGTCGCGTCACTGGGCCGGGTGCCGACGTTGCGGTGGGGGGCAGTGCTCTCCGCCGTCGGGGTGGTACTTCTGCTCGCTGTCCCCTCCCTCGCGGCCGCGTACGTCGGTGCGTTGCTGTGGGGTCTCGGCATCGCCATCGCCTTTCCCCTGGCGATGACCGCTGCAGGGGAGACGCCCGAGCAGGGCCCAGCCGCGATCGCGATGGTCGCGACGATCGCCTACACCGGCTTCCTGGTTGGGCCACCGCTGATCGGCACGATCGCGCACAGCACCGGCCTCGGCTCGGCGCTCTGGCTCGTCGTCGGCCTCGCCACCGGAGTCCTGGCACTCTCGGGCACCGCTCGCCGGGTCCAAGAGTCCGCGAGCGTGCGAGGCTAGAGCGCGTGCCCGAGGACCTCGCGGCCGCCCTCGCGGCGCTGCGCCCGCTGCTGCTCGACGAGCAGTCGTTGGTGCGTGCCGTCGCGTCGGGTCGACGCCGCACGGAGCACCCCCGATGGCGGCGGGTCGACCTGCGCCCGGTCGACATCAAGTCCAACCGTTACCTGCAGGTCGTCACCACCGACCACAGTGGCCCGACGACGACCAACCACGCGTTCCCCGATCGGGTGGCATTGGTCGTCGACGAGCTGCTCAACGCGCCGTTCGGCAACTGGCACGTCCAGACGACCACCGAGACCGTGCAGCTGCGCGTCACCAAGAAGGGGCAGGCCCAGGTCAGCGGCACATCCGAAGGCGCCAGCCAGCGCACAGGGCACGACCGGCCACCCAGGCATCTGATCGATCCCGGTGACCCGCTGTTCCAGGTGCTCGGTGCGGGCGCCGCCAAGCGGCGGCAGGTCGACGCGTTCCTGCGCGAGCTGCACACGGCGATGGTCGAGGTAGACCTGCCTGTCGACCGACCACTCCACGTCGTGGACCTCGGGTGCGGCAACGCCTACCTCAGCTTCGCCGCGTACGCCCTCCTGAGCCGTGACCACGACGTGCGACTCACCGGCGTCGACATGCGGCGCGAGTCGCGCGAGCGCAACATCAGGATCTCCGCCGAACTGGGCTGGAGCGGTTCGGTCGACTTCGTCGAGGGCGAGATCCTGCACGCCCCGGTGCCAGCACCGGTCGACGTGGTGATCGCCCTGCACGCATGCGACACAGCGACCGACGAGGCCCTGGCCCAAGCCGTCCGCTGGCGAGTCCCGGTGGTCCTCGCAGCGCCGTGCTGCCATCACGACCTGCAACGCCAGCTGCAGCAGCGTGCGTCGCCGCCGCCTTACGGCCTCCTGACCCGGCACGCGATCCTGCGCGAACGCCTCGGTGACGTGCTCACCGACGCTCTGCGCGCAGCTCTGCTCCGACGAGAGGGTTACCACGTCGAGGTTGTGCAGTTCGTCTCGGCCGAGCACACGGCACGGAACACGTTGATCCGCGCAGTGCGGCGAGGCGGTGGTCGACCTGACGTGGCCGAGTACGACGAGCTGGTCGCGACGTGGGGCGTGACGCCCTACCTGCACACCGTGCTGGCCGATGCCGGTAGCTAGTGCCGCCGCCGTCCTGCTGCTCGGCGCGTCGTTGGCGGTGGCGGCTCCCGAACCGCTGCTGCGCATCCAGGATCCCGCGCTTCTGGAGTCCAGCGGGCTGGCCGTCTCGGCCCTGCACGATGGCGTGCTGTGGACCCACGCCGACGGTGGCTCGGTCGCCGAGGTCAGGGCGGTCGACCGCTCCGGCGCGACGGTCGCCGTGGTGACCTTGGCGGGCGTCGACCCCTATGACCCGGAGGCTCTCGCCCCTGGGCGCGCGCCGGACGGTACGCCTCAGCTGTGGCTCGCCGACATCGGTGACAATCTCGCGGAGCGGGCCGACGTGTCGGTGTTCCGCTTCGACGAGCCGCGGGCCCTGACCGATGGCACGGTCACCGCCACCTGGTTCCGCTTCACCTTTCCCGACGGGCCGCACGACGCGGAGGCGCTGCTCGTCCATCCACGGACCGGCCGGGTCTTCGTCGCGACGAAGCAGGTGTCCGGCGCCGGCCTCTACCGGGCACCGCGCGAGCTCGTTCCAGCCGGCGCGGGAGGCAACCGGCTCGAGCGGGTCGCAGACGTCCCGTCCTTCGTCACCGACGGGACATTCCTGCGCGACGGCAGGTTCGTGCTGCGGACCTATACCTCTTTGTACGTCTACGAACGACCAGGGCAGCAGGTCGCGACCGGTCCGCTGCCGGCTCAGCCGCAGGGCGAGTCCATCGCCGTAGATGGCAAGCGACTCCTCGTGGGCAGCGAGGGGGTCAACTCGGCGGT
Organism: Sporichthyaceae bacterium; assembly: GCA_013698395.1. Lineage (GTDB taxonomy): Bacteria > Actinomycetota > Actinomycetes > JACCUZ01 > JACCUZ01 > JACCUZ01. The sequence continues at coordinate 15,461 of JACCUZ010000229.1, read as the reverse complement.
GTACGCCGTACGGCTGCCCGCTCCGGACCCGGCCGACCCGGCCGTGACGGGCAACCCGCCCTCTGACGAGAGCCGGCGCGAGCCCTGGTGGCGTGAGGGCCGGCTCGCGGTCCGGTTCGCCGCGGCGGTCATCGCGCTGGTCGGTATCGCGCTCCTCCTGCGACGCCGGCACCGACCTCGGACCAACGTCGTCAGGTGACCGACCACTCTGACCCCGGGACACAACCGGGGCAGGAGGGGCAGTTGTGGCGGGGACGCCGCCACAACTGACGTCGGGAACCCCAGATGTGTCCCGGAGTCAGCAGTCAGCAGCCAGCAGGCAGCAGCCGGCCCGGCTAGCTGCTCGACCCGGCTATGCTAGGACAGCGCGGCGACGACGTGGTCGATGCAGGCCGTCAGCGCCTCGACATCGTCGGGCTCGACGGCCGGGAACGTCGCGACCCGCAGCTGGTTGCGGCCCAGCTTGCGGTAGGGCTCGGTGTCCACGACTCCATTGGCCCGCAACGCCTTGGCGACGGCGGCGGCATCGACCTCGGCGGAGAGGTCGATGGTCGCCACCACCGCCGAGCGCATCGCGGGGTCGGCCACGAACGGCGTCGCGAACGGTGACTTGTCGGCCCAGGTGTAAAGCCGGCCCGACGACTCCACCGTGCGCTGGGTCGCCCACGGCAGGCCGCCCTGGGACAGCAGCCACTCGACCTGGTCGGCGAGGAGGAAGAGCGTCGCCAGCGCCGGTGTGTTGTACGTCTGGTCTAGCCGGGAGTTGTCCAGGGCGATCTGCAGGTCGCTGAACGCCGGCACCCACCTACCGCTGGACCGGACTTCGGACACCCGCTCGACCGCGGCCGGTGACATGAGTGCCAGCCAGAGACCCCCGTCGGACGCGAAGGACTTCTGCGGCGCGAAGTAGTAGACGTCGGTCTCCGCAACCTCGACTGGGAGCCCACCGGCTGCCGAAGTCGCATCGACAAGCACCAGAGATCCGTCATCCACCCCGGCGACACGGCGGATCGGCATGGCCACGCCGGTCGATGTCTCGTTGTGGGTGAACGCGTAAGTGTCCACGCCAGGGATGGCCTTCGGTCGCGGGTGGGAGCCGGGCTCGCTGCGGATGACGTCAGGCTCATCGAGGAAGGGCGCCGCAGCGACAGCGTCGGCGAACTTCGAGGAGAACTCCCCGAAGACCAGGTGCTGCGACCGTTCGCGCACCAGGTTGAGCAGCGCGATGTCCCAGAACGCGGTGGTCCCGCCGTTGCCGAGCACGACCTCGTAGCCGTCCGGCAGGGTGAACAGCTGCGCCAGCCCGCTGCGCACCCGAGCTACGACGTCGCGGACCGGCTTCTGCCGGTGCGAGGTCCCGAGGTAGCGCGCTCCGCTCGCCGCCAGAGCTGCCAACGCCGCGGGACGGACCTTCGACGGGCCGGACCCGAAACGTCCGTCCCCCGGTTTGAGCTCCTCGGGGATGACGATGCCTGTCGGGTCGGTCACGGTGCTCGAGCCTAATGCGGCACTTCGGGCACTCCCCGGCTGCGCCCGGATGACGGAACGGGTCAGTACGGGTCAGCCGCTGAACCCCCGGACTGCCGACGGCTGGCGCGGCCCCTCGCCGACGTAGCGGGCCGAGGGCCGGATCAACCGGCCGGTCCGCTTCTGCTCGAGGATGTGCGCCGCCCAGCCCGCGGTGCGGGCGCAGGTGAACATCGGGGTGAACATGTGCGCCGGCACCTCGGCGAAGTCGAGCACCACCGCCGCCCAGAACTCCACGTTCGTCTCGAGCACGCGGTCCGGCCGGCGCGCCCGCAGCTCCTCGAGTGCAGCCTTCTCCAGGGATGCTGCCGCTTCGTACCGAGGGGCGGCGAGCTGTTCCGCCGTACGCCGCAGGACGCGGGCGCGCGGGTCCTGGGCGCGATAGACCCGGTGCCCGAAGCCCATCAGGCGCTCCCCGCGGTCGAGGACGCCCCGTACGTAGGCCGCGGCGTCGCCGGTCTCCTCGACGCCCTCGAGCATGTGCAGCACCCGTGACGGAGCGCCGCCGTGCAGAGGGCCGGAGATCGCGCCGACCGCACCGGACAGGCAGGCAGCGACGTCCGCTCCGGTCGAGGCGATCACCCGCGCGGTGAACGTGGAGGCGTTCATGCCGTGCTCCGCCGCCGAGGTCCAGTAGGCGTCGACAGCCTTGACGTGCCGGGGGTCGGGGTCGCCGCGCCACCGGATCATGAAGCGCTCGACGATCGTGCTTGCCATGTCGATCCGGGACTGGGGCACCATCGGCAGGCCGATTCCGCGCGCCGACTGCGCGACGAAGGACAGCGCCATCACCGATGCCCGGGCCAGGTCTTCACGGGCCTCGGCCTCGTCGATGTCGAGCAGCGCACGGAAGCCCCAGGCGGGTGCCAACATCGCCAGGGCGCTCTGTACGTCGACCCGCGCGTCGCCGGAGTGCACGGGCAGAGGAAAGGGTTCAGCGGGCGGGAGCCCGGGGTTGAACTCGTTGTCGACGAGCAGCCCCCACACGTTGCCGAAGGACACCTGTCCGACGAGGTCTTCGATGTCCACGCCTCGGTAGCGCAGCGAGCCGCCGTCGCGGTCCGGCTCGGCGATCTCGGTCTCGAAGGCGATGACGCCTTCCAGACCGGGCTTGAAGTCGGACTCGGCCACGGGGTTCTCCTCGGGGTCAGCTGACCGGCGACGCAGAGGTGACGCCGACCGGCATTGTGGCCCACGGGGCGCACGCTGTCCCCGCGCGGGTTGCTGGCGCGGCGTCAACCGGGCGCGTGCCACAGTGGCTGGGTGCAGCCTCTTGACCCCGCTGCCATGCGGGAGCGGTACGAGGGCAGGGGCCTGCTCGAGGACGAGGCGCCGGCCGACCCGGTGGACCTTTTCGCTGTCTGGTTCGTCGACGCCGCCGGGGCGGGGCTGCCCGAGCCGAACGCGACGGTGCTGGCCACCGTGTCGGCGCAGGGCTGGCCGCAGGCCCGCACGGTGCTGATTAAGGGCTACGACGACCGGGGGCTGCGGTTCTTCACCAGCACCTCGTCGGCCAAGGGACGGCAGCTGGCGGAGACGCCGCGGGCCGCGCTGGTGTTTCCCTGGCACGGCATCGCTCGGCAGGTGCGCGTCGTCGGCGACGTGGTCCGGCTCGACTCGACCGAGGTGGCCGACTACTTCGCGAGCCGGCCGCGGGAGTCGCAGCTCGGGGCGTGGGCCAGCCCACAGTCGACGGTCGTCGGCTCGCGGCAGGAGCTCGACGGGTTGCTCGCCGAGGCGACGGAGCGGTTTCCGGCGGGGTCGGCTGTCCCGGTGCCTCCGTGGTGGGGCGGCTACCGGGTGCGGCCGGTGGAGTGGGAGTTCTGGGCGGGCCGGCCAGGCCGTCTGCACGACCGGCTGCGTTACCGGCGCACCGACGCCTCCTCCGACGCCTGGGTGCTCGAGCGCCTGGCGCCCTAGCGCGGGCGCCCTAGCGGCTGCCCCCAGCCGCTGGCCCCCTAGCGACCGCCGGATCGGTCCCGGACAGCAGCGACCCGCGGGCCTTCGCGCGGAGGGGACGTGTCCTCCGCAGCCCGCGGGTCGGGTGACTGCCTGGAACTCGCCGGCCACGAGGCCGGTGCTTCCGGGTGGTCGTGGCTAGCTGACAGCCACCTCACTCGTCCGAGAAGTACTCAAATCTTCGGACCACCTCCCTTCCGTGTACGTCGACGGTACGACGGCAGGCGGCCGATCTCAACGGATTAGCCGCAGATGTTGCCCGGTTCGCGCGTTCCCGATCACAGGACCGTCGCAGCCACCCGGAGGTCGGCCACCAGTGCGACGTAGGCCTCGTCCCGCTTGTCGTCCGGGACCCGCAACACGGCGGAGGGGTGTGTCGTGACCACGAACCGCCGTAGCCCGAGGGACGTCTCCCGCTCCATGACGACACCCCGGTCCTTGGTCACCCGGACCGAGGGGCCGAGCAGGGCCTTCGCGGCCGTCGCCCCCAGCGCGACGATCACCGACGGGTCGACCACACGAAGCTCGGCAGCCAGCCACGGCTTGCAGGCCGTGATGTGCCGCAGCTCGGGGGTCTGGTGGATACGGCGCTTGCCAGGGCCAGCCTGGGTGAAGCGGAAGTGCTTGACCGCGTTGGAGACGTAGACGTCACCGCGGTCCAGACCGGCGTCGTCCACCGCCTTCTGCAGCAGGCGCCCGGCGGGCCCGACGAACGGAAGACCTTGCCGGTCCTCCTGGTCCCCTGGCTGCTCGCCGACCATCGCCAGCCGTGCCCGCGGCGACCCGGCGGAGAACACCGTCTGCGTCGCGTCCTCCCACAGCTCGCAGCCCCTGCAGCCTGCAGCGGCGGCCCGCAATTGCTCCAGGTCGGCCCCGGGAGGCACGAACTCCGCTGCGCTCACCAGCCCGTGCTGCCCCCCGTGGCGCGACGAAAACGGCCGAGCCTGCGGCGTACGGGACAATGCCCGTCGTGAGCGACCTCATCGACACCACCGAGATGTACCTCCGAACCGTCTTCGAGCTCGAGGAGGAGGGCGTCGTGCCGCTCCGCGCCCGCATCGCGGAGCGCCTCGGGCAGTCCGGGCCGACGGTGTCGCAGACGGTAGCCCGCATGGAGCGCGACGGACTGCTCACAGTCCAAGGTGATCGGCACCTCGAGCTCAGTCCGCACGGCCGCGCGCTCGCGACCCGGGTGATGCGCAAGCACCGGCTCGCCGAGTGCCTGTTGGTGCAGGTCATCGGGCTGGAGTGGGAGCTCGTGCACGAGGAGGCCTGCCGCTGGGAGCACGTGATGTCCGAAACCGTGGAGCGCCGGTTGCTCGACGTGCTGGGCCACCCGACCGTCTCGCCGTACGGCAACCCGATCCCCGGCCTCCGCGAGCTGGGCGAGGAGGACACCGACCTGGCCAGCGGAGGCCCCGAGCTGACCACGCTGGACCGGGTCGACGTCGACGCCGAGTCCTCGGTGGTCGTCCGACGGCTGGCCGAGCCGCTGCAAACCGACACCGACCTGATGTCCCGGCTGCGGCGCGCGGGTGTGCGGCCGGGGAAGACGGTCACCGTGGCTCACTCCGCCGGAGGACTGCTGGTCGGGTCGGGTGGGGAGTCGACCGAGATCAGCCCGGACGTCGCGTCGCACGTGTTCGTGACGGCGCGCTGATGCGCAGCGTGTCAGTGCAGGAGCTCAAGGCGGTCCTCGACGACGCCGAGGGCGAGGCGCTGGTCGTCGACGTGCGCGAGCCCTGGGAGTACGCCGAGGGTCATGTCCCGGGCGCCGTCCCGATGCCCCTGGCCACGGTGCCGCAGCGGGCCGGTGAGCTGCCCGCCGACCGGGCCGTGTACCTGGTGTGCGCCGTCGGTGCGCGCAGCGGGCAGGCTGCGGCCTACCTGTCCCGGCTGGGGGTGGACGCCGTCAACGTGGCCGGCGGTACGTCGGAGTGGGCGTCCGCTGGCTTTCCCGTGGAGCGATGAGGACCGCGTCCAACTGCGGACCGCAGGCTGCGGCTGAGGCGCCCGACGCGCCGTACGTTGGGCTGGTTTGTACCCGCAAGGAACGGTGCCGTAGTCTCTGCCGCGCCTGTTCGGGCTCGCCGAGCAGGCCGCGTGTGAGGCCGCCGAGTCCTGCCCCTCGCTACGCGACAGATCGACACTCGCCTGGCAGGAGCGGGGGACCCACGATTCGTGGGCCCTCAGGGGTCCTAGGGGTTAAGCCGGACCGGTCTCGACCGGGCGGCCGGGCAGCTCCCGCCCGAACCCGACAGCTCACCTCGTAGGCGTGGGAGAGGACCGCGCTTGTCCAAGCACCGTCGTCCGTCCCGGCTCGCCCGCGTCCGCCAGGTCGGTCACAGTCCCCTTCAGCTGAGCATCGCGGCCGGTGTCGCCGGGACCGTCGCGGTCGCCGGCACCGTCGTCGCCTCCGCCGCCGACACCGCCGAGAGCCCTCGCAGCGGGAACCAGCGCCCAACCACGCCCGTAGCCGGGTCGGCCGGAGTCGCGACCGGAGCGGCTGACGCCACCGATGCGCTCGGCGGCGTCGACACTGCGTACTCGGCAGAGGCCCTCACCCTTCGCCTCGCCGTCGACGCGGAGCGAGTTGCCCGCGCGGAACGGCTGGCCGAGGCCAGGGCCAAGGCGATCGCCAAGCGCAAGGCCGAGAAGCGGGCGGCGCTGGCCGAGAAGCGGGCAGAGAGGCACGCTGCGCAGCAGCAGGCCGAGGAGGCACGAACGTTCACTGCCGCGTCGAGGGGCGTGGAGCGGATGAGCGCCTCCGCCGCGAACGTGCTCCAGGTCGCCGCTGCTGTCGCCTCGGGCGCCTACTACACCTACGGCGGGGCGGGACCCACCGGCTTCGACTGCTCCGGCTTCACCTCGTACGTCTTCGCCAAGGTCGGCGTGTCCCTTCCCCACTCGTCATCGGCGCAGCGCGCCATGGTCCAGTCGGTTTCCAGCCCCCAGCCGGGCGACCTGGTCTTCGTCTACAACGGCGGAGGTGGCTCCATCGGACACGTCGGGATCTATGCCGGTGGCGGGTACTGGTGGGAGGCTTCCAACCCGAGCGCCGGCGTCGGCCTGCACCGGGCCTGGTCATCTGCTGTCTCCTACGGGCGCGTCCTCTAGCGCCTCCGCAGAGAGTGCGAACTGGCATACCCCCCCGCCAGCCGCGCAGGAACCCCGCAGCTACCCCCTCTGCTGCGGGGTTCCGTCTTGTCCGGGGGCCTCGAGCCACTCGCGCGCGACCAGCTGGTTGCCTGCGCTCACGTGCAGGACGACCAGCGATGCGCGAGGGACCTGGCCGATGTCCACCGCTGCTGTCGGCGTACCCAGCCGGGAGCACGTCCGGGCGACCAGGTCGGAGAGCACCTCTCGTTGGACGCATACGACGGCGGGTCGTCCGAAGCTGAGCATCTCGTACATCGCGTCGGCCCCCCCGTCAGGGTCGGCCGCGTAGGTCTCCGAGGTGATTCGATGCTCCGTGCGCACCTCGATGCCGGCGGCGTTGGCGAAGGGCAGGAGGGTGTCCCGGCAGCGGCGCGAGTCGGCGGTTGCTGCCACCGACACGTCGTACGCCGTGAGGATCCCGGTCAGCTGCTCCGCCTGGTGCCGCCCTCGCTCGTCGAGCGGGCGAAGCCGGTCATCCCCGTCCCATGCCTTGCGGTCACCGGCGCTGGCGTGGCGGACCACCACGGTCGCCCTTGTCTGCGCAGTGTCAGCCAGGAACCGGTCGAGGATGCTGCGGTCCCGGTCGGCGTCGAGCAGGGCGGAGGCCTCGGGCACCCGGAGCCAGCGCAGCTCATCGACCTCGCGACTGGGTGCGAAGGTCCCGCTCGTCGCGCGGGCGGCCCAGTAGCGCACCCGCTTCGGGCCGGCCGGCGTGGAGTACCGAACCTCGCCCAGAGGCAGGCCGGGGACCGACCGGAGGCCGGTCTCCTCCTGGACTTCGCGCAGCGCGGCCAGCAGCGGGTGCTCACCGGGGTCGAGCTTGCCCTTGGGCAGCGACCAGTCGTCGTACTTGGGGCGGTGCACCGCCGCCACCTCGAGGCCCTCGTCGGCTTCGCGCCACAGGACGGCTCCGGCCGCCTCGACGGCCACCCGTCCCCGTTCGGCCACGGTCAGGTGTTCTCGCGTGCCCGTTGCACGAGCACAGCCTGCATGTCAACCAGCCCCGTCCGGCGAGCGGTCCGCTCCCACCGTCCGTCAGCACCCAGGGTCCAGTGGTCGGAGTCGGGTGACCAGGCCATCTCCAGGAGGTGCTCGAGAGCGTCGCGCGCCTGCTTGTCGGTGACCCGGACCAGCGCCTCGACCCGGCGGTCGAGGTTGCGGTCCATCAGGTCGGCGCTGCCGATCCACGTCGCGACATCGCCCCCGTTGACGAAGCGGTAGATGCGCGAGTGCTCGAGGAACCGGCCCAGGATGCTGCGGACCCGGATCGTCGGAGACAGCCCGGGCACCCCGGGACGGAGGCTGCACATCCCGCGCACGAGCAGGTCGATCGGGACACCCGCCAAGGAGGCGTCGTAGAGAGCGTCGATCATCTGCTCGTCGACCAGGCTGTTCACCTTGATGCTGATGCCGCTCGGCCGGCCCGCGGCGGCTTGACGTGCCTCGGCCCCGATGAGATCGAGCAGGCCGGGACGGATCGTGTCAGGCGCGACGAGCAAGGTGTCGTAGTCGCGATGGCGGGTGTAGCCCGACAGGTGGTTGAACAGGTCTGCTACGTCGGCCCCGACATGCTCGTCAGCGGTGAGCAGCCCCAGATCCTCGTACGCTCGTGCCGTCTTGGGGTTGTAGTTGCCTGTCCCGACGTGGACGTACCTGTGCAGCCGGCCGTCCTTCTCCGCGCGCACCACGAGCGCAAGCTTGCAGTGCGTCTTGAGGCCGACGAGGCCGTAGACGACATGGCAGCCGGCCTGTTCGAGCTCGCGGGCCCAGCGGATGTTGGCTTGCTCGTCGAAGCGGGCCTTGATCTCCACGACCACCAGAACCTGCTTGCCCGATCGGGCAGCGTCGACGAGGGCATCGACGATGGCCGACTCGCCGCTGGTGCGGTAGAGCGTGAGCTTGATGGCGTGGACGGCGGGGTCGGCCGCTGCCTGCTCGATGAACGCCTGCACGCTGGCGGTAAAGGAGTCGTAGGGGTGGTGCAGGAGGATGTCGGTCTTGCGCATCGCCGCGAAGATGTCCGCAGGCGAGTCCTCCGTGCCGCGCAGAGCCGGGTGGGTGGCAGGGACGAAGCCAGGGGACTTCAGCTCGGAGCGCTCCATGTCCGCGACTGCCCACAGAGCGCCGAGGTCCAGCGGCGCAGGCACGCGGTACACGTCCTGCATGCTGATGTCGAGCTCCCGCGCCAGCAGGTCCAGCACCCGGTCGCTCATCTCCTCGTCCACCTCGAGCCGGACCGCCGCACCGAACCTGCGACGGGACAGCTCTCGCTCCAGGGCGTGCAGGAGATTCTCGACGTCGGCGTCGACCTCGAGGTCCTCGTTGCGCGTCACCCGGAACGTCGAGCTCTCGATGACCCGCATGCCGGGGAACACCTCGCCGAGGTGGGCCTCGATGACCTCCTCGATGGGCAGCAGGCGGCTGCGCCCGTCGTCCACCGGGAGCAGCCTCGGCAGTACCGGCGGCACCTTGACGCGCGCGAAGTGGTCGGCGCCGGTCTTCTCGTCGCACACGACGACCGCGAGGTTGAGGGAGAGTCCGGAGATGTACGGGAACGGGTGGGCCGGGTCGACTGCCAGGGGCGTAAGCACAGGATGCATGCGCTCGTCGAAGAGCGTACGCATGCGAGCCCGCTCCTCCTCGTTCAGGTCCTGCCAGCGCAGGACTGTCAGTCCGTGCTCAGCCAGAGCGGGCGCAAGATCCTTCGCGAACAACGCCGAGTGGCGTTCCACGAGCCGATGGGCCGCCTCGCCGAGGCGGGTGAGCCGCTCCTTGGGAGTGGCGCCGGTCGGGCTCACAACCGTGATGCCGGCGGCCACGCGGCGCCGCAGGGCGGCGACGCGCACCATGAAGAACTCATCGAGGTTGCGGGAGAAGATGGCCGCGAAGCGCACTCGTTCGAGCAGCGGGAGGTCCGGGTCGGCCGCGAGCGCGAGGACTCGGGCGTTGAAGTCGAGCCAGCTCAGCTCCCGGTCGAGGAACCGGTCGGGCAGGCGGGGGGACGGTCCCGGCGCCGAAGAGACCTCCTCGTCCTCGATCTCCTCCATGGTCTCGTCCGCATAGCGGGGAGGGTCGGGCTCGGCCGGCTCGGCCGGTTCGGACCATGCGGTTGCGGTGCTCACGGGCTCATGCTGGTCCCCGAGCCCGCCTCTTGACCAGGCGGAAGGTGAACGTCCGGTGAACGTGAGATGGCGACTCGCCGACAAAGGGGTGCTGCGAGGGACCCAGAGGTTGTGGCCAGGATCCCCCTGGTGCTTCAGTGCGGCATGGCCACCGAGCTGCCCGCCGACCCTGCTGCCGAGCGACTGGAGGTGGCCGACTCCGTGCGGCCTCGCCTCATCGACCTCGCGACCGCCGATCAGGACATCGACCGGATGATCGACCTCGCCCTCGACGAGCTGACACCGGCCAATGTGACGACCTACCTGCCGATCCTCGTCGAGCGGAACGTCCGCAACCGGTTGCACGAGACCGCGCCGGCCTGACGCCGAGGTCAGCGAGGCATCGGGGGCAAGGGGGGATCGCGGGCACCCGCCGAACGGCCTCAGGATGCGCGCGGCTTGCGGAGGTACATGTCCAGGTCGGCTGCAGTGAGCAGGGTCTCTGCCGTCTCGCCCGGCCCGCCGGTGATCGCTACCCGGCCGAGGGTCGCGGACAGGCTCAGGCTGATGCCGGCCACGTCCATAGGAGCAGCGAGCACCTCCTGCAACCGGTTCACCAGGTCCTCGAGCCCCTCGCCGCGGAGGTCGTCGGCGACGACCACGAACTCGTCGCCTCCGAACCGCGCGGCCGTGTCGCGGCTGCGCACCTCACCCTCGAGCCGCTTCGCGACAATGGTGAGCACCTGGTCCCCCACCGCGTGACCGTGGGTGTCGTTCACCGGCTTGAAGGCGTCGAGGTCACAGAACAGCAAGGCCCCCTGCCGACCGCTGCTGCAGGCTTCATCGATGGCGGCCTGCACCCGCTCCGCGAGTACGGACCGGTTGACCAGGCCGGTGAGAGGGTCGAAGCGGGCCCGGCGAGTGAGCTCCTGATGCTCGGCGCGACGGTCGCTGATGTCCTCGAACTGACTGATGCCGTACATCGCCGCACCGGCCGCGTCCCGCACCACGGACATGTGCACCGCAACCCAGACCGGGTGTCCGTCGGCGTGCAGGTAACGCTTGTCGAGCTGGAAGCGCGGGAGGTCGCTGGTCCTCGCCCGTCGCAGGATCTCGATGTCGGCCGGCCGGTCGTCCGGGTGGGTGATGTCGTGGACACTCAGCGTCTCCAGCTCTCGCCGGCTGTAGCCCAGTATGCGGCACATCGCCTCGTTGACGCGCATGAACCGGCCGGCTGTCGCGCGCGCGAGGTCGACGATCGACATGCCGATCGGTGCGTTCGCGAAGGCCATCCGGAAGGACTCCTCGCTGGCTCGCAGCCGCTCGGCCAGCCGCGCGTTGTCGATGGCGATGCCGGCCTGCACCGCGTACATCTCGAGCAGCTCACGCTGCAGCGACCCTGGTTTGCGGCCGCCCACCGGCAGGTCGACCGAGAGGATGCCGACCAGATCACCGTTGACCGAGCGCAGCGGCGCGAACAGCGCGTCCAGCGGGTGCCACGCGTCCGGGTCGTCACTGACCGGGACGTCCGGCACCCAGCTCGGCAGGTCATCTTCGTCGGCCAGCTCATGAGGCTCGTAACGAAGGAGCCCCCATACATGGGCACGCTCGAAGGCCCTTTCCCACGACGAGAGCTTGCTGCGGTTCCCGAGGATGGTGGTGCTGACCTCCTGCGGCCCGGCGACTGTGACCACCTCGACGGTGTCGTCGTCGTGTACGAGACTGACTGCCGCCACTCCGAAGGAGAGCCCCTCGACGACACCGTCGACAACGGCCCGCAACGTCGTCGCTAGGTCAGGACCAGCGTTGAGCCGCCCGATCAGCCGCTGCAAGGTGCGCAGCGCATCGAGACTCACCTCACGCATGCGGTCCGACCTTTCAGCCCCGCTACATCCAGCCCCGCAACGCATCGGTGGGACGTCGGCGGCACCGTAGTGGAATCGGCAGCGGGGCTCGGCGCCTGAAACTTTCTCTGTGTCGGGCTCAGTGCGCCCAGGCCTCCACAGCTGTCGAGGCCGTGGTTCCCGATGCCAGCGCCTCGTCCACGGCGAGCGCGATGAGGTGGTCCTGAGCGCCCTCGGCCAGTGGGTACGGCGGCGGTCCGGCGCCGCCGTACCCAGGCCGTTGTCCGGTCGAGCAGGGTCGCGATCGCGATCTCCTCGTCGTTCCACCGCCGCCCGAGGTAGGGGTTGCGGAACAGGATGTCGGAACCCACCGTGATGTGGTCGGTCTCGAAGCCGTCGAGGTCCAGGTCGTAGCCCGTCTGACGGCGGACCAGCGACGACTCGACGATGGTCCGTGGCGCGACAAGCCGGACCACCTTGTCGTCCATGAGCTCGCCGTGCGTGCCACGCACCAACAGTCGTCGGAACCGGAGCTGGTTGTGCCACTGGTTGTCGGTGAAGTCGTAGATGCCTGAGCGCCCTTGCCCGAAGTCGAAAGTCGCGATCGTTGTGGTCGCGGGCCTAGGGGCTTCCGCGCCGGTCCACCCCTCGCGGGTCAGCGGGTCGACCAAGGGCGCCTCGAACGACGTCGCGCGTACCTTCACCGTGCCGAGTCCGGCGTCGAGGAGCCCGCGGATCAGCGACACCGCGTGGTACTGGTGCGTCGAGGACACCTGGACCTGCGTCGGGGTCCCGATGGCTCCCGAGCGCACCAGGGCTGACCTTGCCGCGTGGGAGGGCATCATCAGGTACTGCTCGGCCACCTGCACCAGCGCCGATGGTCCGACGTCGGACCACAGCGCCCGCAGCCCTTCGACGTCCGGTGCGGGCGGTGTCTCGGCGAGGACGGGGATGCCCGCCGCCACGATCTCGCGCACCACCACGGGGGTAACCGGCCAGGGGACAGCGGTGACCATGAACTCCGGTCTCGCGCGCTCCAGGCACTCTGCGACGGATCCGAAGACCGGCACCGCCAGCTTCCGCGGACTGCGGGTCACGGCGCCGACGCAGCTCGCCGATGGCACGCCCGCGGCCACGCGCCAGTAGAACTCGGCCCGCCAGCCGGCACCGACCACGGCGAATGTCGTCACCCATCGACGCTACCGAGGGACCTGAACTGCCTTCAGAAGGGGTCATCTCGGTCCGATAAGGCGCAGATGGAACGTGAGCAAGTGGAGACTGAGCGGCAACGGCTCGCCGCGGTGGCCCGCTACGAGATACTCGACTCTCCTCCGGACGGCGCGTTCGACCGCATCAGCGCGCTGGCGGCGCGCTTGTTCCAGGTGCCTATCGGGATCGTCAGCATCGTCGACCGCGACCGCATCTGGTTCAAGTCCCACCACGGCATCGAGGTGGAGCAGATCGATCGCGAGGACGGCCTGTGCGCGTCGGCGATCCTGCAGGACGAGCTGTGGCTGGTCACCGACGCGCAGATCGACCCGCGGACGCTGGCCAACCCTCTGGTAGCCGGGGAGATGGGGCTTCGCTTCTACGCCGGTGTGCCCCTGACCACCCACGACGGCCACAATCTGGGCACTCTCTGCGTTCTCGGTCAACAGCCCCGTGAGGTCACCGAGGACGAGGTCAACGTCCTGCGAGACTTGGCGGCCATCGTCATGGACGAGCTGGAGCTGCGACTGTCGGCCCGCAAGACGGTCGACCTGGAAGCCGAGCTCAGGCGCAACGCCGAGGACCAGGCGAACTCCCTGCTAGCTCGATATGCGGCTCAAGAAGCTGCTTCCCACGAAGTCGCCGAACGTCGGGCGCGGATTGCGGGGACCCTGAGACGAGACGACATCACTATGGTGCTCCAGCCGATCATGGACCTGGAGACCCTCCAGGTCGTCGGCATGGAAGCGCTGGCCCGCTTTCCCGGGACCAGCCAGCCCCCGAACGAGTGGTTCGCGGACGCCGCGAGCGTCGGCCTGGGCCTCGAGCTTGAGCTTGCGGCGGTCAGGGCGGCGCTGCTGCAGATCGACCGGTTGCCCCCGGGCGCTTACCTGGCGATCAACGCCTCACCGGCCACGATCGTGTCGCCTGAGCTGCAGGAGCTGCTCCTTGCTGCACCCGGAGGTCGGATCCTGCTCGAGCTCACCGAGCACGCGCACGTTCCCAGCTACCAGGAACTCAGCGACGCACTTGCGCCGCTCCGCGCTGTCGGCGTACGGCTCGCGGTTGACGACGCCGGCGCGGGCTTCGCAAGCCTCCAGCACATCCTGAACCTGAGACCCGACACGATCAAGCTCGACACTTCCCTGACCAGCGGGATCAACGTCGACCCGGCACGGCGGGCCCTCGCCACTGCCCTGCTGATCTTCGGCTGGGACATCTCCGCCGAGATCGTCGCTGAGGGCATCGAGACGGCCGAGGAGCTCGAGACGCTGCGCGCCCTCGGCGTCCCCTACGGCCAGGGGTACTACCTTGGCCGGCCGGGACCGTACCCTCCCGTGTCTGCCGAGGCGCCGAGCGCCGTCGCGCGACGCCCGGTGAGAGATTCGGTCACAGCCGTCTCCGAGTGAACACCTCGCCTTCGTCGAGCCCGCACCGGGGACCGCAGGCTCAACGAAGGCGTGCGTGTTCAGCCGCCAAGAGCAGCGCAGAGCTTGTCGGCTACCGCGGGGTCTTCCGGCGCGATGAACGTGCCATGGAAGCCGTCGTCGCTGCCGCGGCCGGCGATGTTCACGATGACGCCGTAGCCAGGCGCCATGACCGTCAGGTCGCTTCCGTGGGCGGTGACGGTCACCGTGAGCCCTTCGCCAGTCGGAGAGAGGCTCCAGGTGCTACGGGCCTTTTGGTGGACCACACGCTTCACCAGCTTGCCGTCGAGGTACCAGCGGGTTCCTTTGCGAAGGTCGATGCCCGTGGCAAAGACGCTAGGTCTGCTCCGTAGCTGCCGAATGAGAAACCCTGCTCTTCGCCCGTGCCTCCTCAGGGCGCACCCTGATGCCGGAAGGCAGACAAATCCGACGCGCTGGTCGAGTCGTGCGACGTCTGGACGTACCCCTCGCCGTGAGGCATGTTGGATGGCTGCGATGAGTTCCCAGGTTCTGGGCGGTCTCAAGGGTGCACGTCTGCGCACGGCAGACAACACGGCGATGGAGGTCGGATGAGCGGGGTACGGGTCCTGGTCGGCACGCGCAAGGGTGCATTCGTCTTGACGTCGGACGGCAAGCGGAAGGATTGGGACGTCAGCGGTCCGCACTTCGCGGGTTGGGAGATGTACCACGTCAAGGGCTCGCCCGCTGATCCCGATCGGCTCTATGCCTCGCAGTCGAGTGGCTGGTTCGGCCAGATGATCCAGCGCTCCGATGACGGTGGCACGACGTGGTCGCCGGTTGGCAACAAGTTCGAGTATGAAGGCGTACCGGGCACCCACCAGTGGTACGACGGAACTCCCCGCCCCTGGGAGTTCAAGCGCGTCTGGCACCTGGAGCCGTCGCTGACCGACCCGGACACCGTCTTCGCAGGCGTGGAGGACGCTGCCTTGTTCCGCTCGGACGATGGTGGGCAGGAGTGGCAGGAGTTCTCCGGTCTGCGCGGCCACGGCTCTGGCCCGAACTGGCAGCCAGGCGCCGGCGGCATGTGCCTGCACACCATCCTTCTCGACCCACATGACCCGCAGCGCATTTTTGTCGCCATCTCGGCCGCGGGTGCTTTCCGCTCCGACGACGCCGGCCAGACCTGGCAGCCCATCAACCGCGGCCTGCAGTCGGAGGGCATCCCCGACCCCGACGCGGAGGTGGGCCACTGCGTCCATCGCATCGCTCTGCAC
>JACCUZ010000430.1 GCA_013698395.1 Sporichthyaceae bacterium | reverse complement strand
GGGTGTCGTCGGCGGGCTCACCCACCCAGTGGATGGCCACCCGGTCGCCGAGGCCCGCCTCGACATGGCGGTCGACGCAGTTGTAGGCCGCGTTGAGCGTGCCGCCGACGAACCACTTGGCGAACGGTGGGTTGTCCCAGTCGAGCACCTCCTCCCAGCGGGTGCCCCAATTCAGGCGGTCTGCCTGCTCGGCCCAGAACGCCAGCCGGTCGTCGTCGGCGTGGGCGTAGACGTCGGCGGTGACGTTGGCACCGGCCGCCAGGTCTTCGGGCGGATCGAAGCTCCGGTTCTCAGTCTGCAGGTTCGACGGGCTTTGGTCCTCCGCTGCCTCGGCGGTCTCGTCGCTCACGGGGACTCCTTCGTCCGGCTTGAATGGGTGTGGTCAGGGGCAGCCAACCGCGTGTCGGTGCCCGGCCGCAAGCGGTGCCCCGAGCCTGACAACCCGCGCGGCCGGTGTTCAGCTCAGTGGTGGGCCGTCTCTGACCCAGCGCCGGTGAGGGCGCGCACCTCAAACTCTGGGTAGCGTTCCTCCGACGCCTTCTCCCGGGAGGTGATGGTGCCGAGGTAGCCCATCAGGAACCCGAACGGGATAGAGACGATGCCCGGGTTGCTCAGCGGGAAGTACGACCAATCACTGTCGGCGAACAGCGCAGTGCCGGTCGTGGGGCCCGACACGACCGGTGAGAAGATGACCAGCCCGACGCAGGAGACCAGACCTCCGTAGATGGCCCACACCGCGCCCCGAGTGTTGAACCGTCGCCAGAACAGGTTGTACAGCAGCGAGGGCAGATTGGCGGACGCGGCGACTGCGAACGCAAGCGCGACCAAGAACGCAATGTTGAGGTCCTGGGCCAGGATCGACAGCCCGATGGCAATGGCGCCGATGACGAACGCGGCGATCTTGGCCACCCTGACCTCGTCCTTCTCGGTCGCCTTGCCCTTGCGGAGCACGCTGGCGTACAGATCGTGCGCGACCGACGACGCGGAGGTGAGGGTGAGGCCGGCCACCACCGCCAGAATCGTCGCGAAGGCCACGGCCGCGATCAGCGCCAGCAAGACCGCACCGCCCGTGGAACCCTCACCCCCACCGACCGCCTCGGCCAGCAACGGCGACGCCAGGTTGCCCGCCGGGTCGACAGCAGCGATCTCCTCGGTCCCGACCAGAGCGGCGGCACCGAAGCCCAGCACCAGCGTCATCAGGTAGAAGAAGCCGATCAGCGTGATCGCCCACTGGACCGAGGTCCGGGCAACCCTGGCGGTGGGAACGGTGTAGAACCGGATCAGGATGTGCGGCAGGCCAGCCGTGCCCAGCACCAGCGCCATGGCCAGCGAGATGAAGTCGATCTTCGCCATCGTCGTCACGCCGTACACCAGACCCGGCTCGAGGAACGCCTGACCCGAGCCCGACTGTTCCGCTGCCGCGCCCAGCATGTCGGAGACGTTGAAATTGAACTGCATCAGCGTGAGCACCGTGATGAGCAGCGTGCCGGACATCAGCAGCACAGCCTTGACGATCTGCACCCAGGTGGTGCCCTTCATCCCGCCCACGGTGACGTAGAAGATCATCAGCGCGCCGACACCAGCGATGACGACGTTCTTGACCAGGCCCTCGTCCACCTCGAGCAGCAACACGACGAGCGTGCCGGCGCCCACCATCTGAGCCAGCAGGTAAAAGATCGAGACCGCGACCGTCGACAGCGAGGCGGCCGTCCGCACCTGGCGTTGGTTCATCCGGTACGCCAGCTGGTCGGCCATCGTGTAGCGCCCGGAGTTGCGCAGCAGCTCGGCGACCAGCAGCAGGGCGACCAACCAGGCCACCAGGAAACCGATGGAGTACAGGAAGCCGTCGTACCCGACAGTTGAGATCAAGCCGGAGATGCCGAGGAACGAGGCGGCCGACATGTAGTCACCGGAGACCGCGAGGCCGTTCTGGAGGCCGCTGAACTGTCGCCCGCCGGCGTAGTAGTCGGCCGCGGACTTGGTCTCCCGGCTAGCCCAGATGGTGATACCGATCGTGATCGCGACGACTACTAGGAACAGCAGGATGGTCAGAGTCTGGTCGCTCATCACACGTCCTTCTTGTCATATTCGGCAAGGAGCCCAGCGGAGATGGGGTCGAGCTGGCTGGCGGCATACTTGCTGTAGAGCACGGCGATCAGGAAGGTCGAGGCGAACTGGAGCAGCCCGAAGATGAGCGCGATGTTGATGTTGCCGACCACCTGGACCGACATGAAGCCGACGGCGAACGACGACAGCAGCACGTACAGCAGGTACCAGGCCATGAATGCGGCGGTCCCGGCGAAGGCGAAGCCACGGACCCGTTTGCGCAGCACCGCAAAGTCGTCGCTGTCGTGAATGCGGTGATAGGCCGCCTGCTGGCTGGTCGTGAGGTCTTCGGCCACCCTCTGCTCACCTCGCTTGCTCGCCCGGGTCTGCCCGGGTCCGGTGGCACGTGATCCGGCGTCACGTGTGACCGGAAGGGTACGGGTACCGACCGCCGGGCACGATATCGGGTCCACCCGTGCGGTGGGCGGTCGTACCGGTGCGACGAGCGGTGCAGGTATCCGGGGTTCGGCCTGCGCCGCGGCGGGGCCGTTCGTAGGATGCACCAGGACGGTCAGCCACCGCAGACTGGCGGGGGGTCGCTGTCCCGAGGGGATGTGCTGGACGAGGGGGTGGCATGGTCGCGACGGTTACCGGCCGGGAGCCCTTCGTTCGCTGTGCAGCCGCCAACTCGATCGACGGTGCGTGCCACGGTCTCGTCGAGGACCTGGTCGAGGCCGGGTTCGAGCTCCCCAGCGTGTACCTGCTTGTGGGCGAGCGGCTGCGCTGTCACGCCGCCCGCGGCTATTTCCAGGTGGTAGATGGCTTTCCACCCGGGCGAGGCGTGATCGGCGGCGTGGTCGCCAGCGGCCGTGCCGAGTTCATCCCCGACATCTCGACCCACCCCGACTTCATCGCGGCGATACCGGGCCTCGCGGCGGAGGCGTGCACCCCGGTCCGCTGCAACGGTCACATCGTCGGCGTCGTCAACGTCGAGTCGTACTCGGTGCTGCCGCCCGACACCGGCGAGGTGCTCGAGTCCGCCGCCGAATCCCTCGGCCGGCGGA
>JACCUZ010000224.1 GCA_013698395.1 Sporichthyaceae bacterium | reverse complement strand
GTCCTCGCCGACGACCTGCTCCCGGAGCGCGCCCTGGCCGGTGACGAGCTGGCCCGGCAGCGGCTGGTCCAGGAGATCTACCGGCCGCTGCTCGCCACCGGGGCCGCCCTGGTCGAGACGCTGTCCGCGTTCTTGGAGCAGACGTCGTCATTGGAGGCCACAGCGAGGGCGCTGTTCGTGCACCCCAACACGGTGCGGTACCGGCTGCGCCGGGTCGCAGAGGTGACCGGCTACGTACCGTCGGACCCGCGGCACGCACTGTCACTGCGCATGGCGCTCGCTCTCGGTCGCCTCGACGACGCCGGCTCGTCCACCGAGTTGTAGGAATCCACCAAACACGCCCGGGCAGTTTCGTCCGGCTCCGCACCCCCTGATCGCCCAGCGGTCCGGGAGGCTGGGGAGGTGCTCGTCATCGTTGCTCCGGGTCAGGGCGCCCAGGCGCCGGGTTTCCTCAAGTCGTGGCTGGAGCTCCCCCACTTCGAGGATCGGCTGCGCTGGCTCTCCGCCTGCGCGGGGATGGACCTCGTGCACTACGGCACGGAAGCCGACGCGGAGACGATCCGTGACACCGCCGTGGCCCAGCCCCTGCTGGTCGCCGCCGGCCTGATCGCGGCTCTCGAGATCTTCCCGCAGCCCAGCGACGCCTTCCATGCCGTCGGTGCAGCCGCGGGCCACAGCGTCGGAGAAATCACAGCGGCCGCCGGCACAGGCGTGATCAGCGCCGAGCAGGCACTGGTCCTGGTGCGTGAACGGGGCCGGGCGATGGCCGACGCGGCAGCACTCAAGCCGACCGGCATGACAGCGGTGCTGGGCGGCGACCCCGCCGAGGTGACAGCTGTGCTGGAGCGCCATGGACTCACGGCCGCCAACATGAACGGGGCTGGGCAGGTGGTTGCCGCGGGGACACTCGAGCAGCTCGAGTCGCTGGCCGGCGACCCGCCGGCCAAGGCACGGCTCATGCCGCTCTCGGTGGCCGGCGCCTTCCACACCGAGCACATGGCACCCGCGGAGCACACCTTGGCGTCCTATGCCAAGGCGGTCAGCGTCCACGACCCCCGAACACGCCTGATCTCCAACCGTGACGGCACGGTGGTGCAGCAAGGTCGCGACGCGCTCGGGCGGATCGTGAGCCAGGTCAGCAACCCCGTCCGCTGGGACCTGTGCATGCGCACCATGGGCGAGCTCGGTGTCACCGGCGTCATCGAGGTGCCGCCCGCCGGCACCCTGACCGGTCTCATCAAGCGGTCGCTGCCGGGGGTCGAGACCGTGGCCCTCAAGACGCCCGATGACCTCGACGCTGCCCGTGACCTCGCCGCCCGGCACGGCAGCGCCGCGCCACAGGACGGCTCCCCCTCCTGGCGGATGCTGGTGGCTCCCACCAAGGGCACGGTCCGGCTCGCGGACCTCCCGATCGGCACGATCCTCGAGCCAGGGTCCGCGGTCGTCACACTGGTGTCCTCCCGTGACGAGCAGCCGATCGTCGCGCCGCACGGCGGCACCGTGGTGGAGTGGCTGGTCGAGGACGGGGACCCCGTGTCTCCCGGACAGCCGCTGGTGCGGCTCCACCCCGAGGCGGTGGGGCACTGATGCCTGGCGCGTCAGCACCCCTCAAGACCGCTGAAGGGGCCGAGTACGCGCGGATCCTGAGCGTCGGCGGCTACCGCCCCGCGCGCGTCGTCACCAACGAGGAGATCTGCGAGCGCATCGACTCCAGCGACGAGTGGATCCGGGAGCGCTCGGGGATCGTGTCGCGCCGGTTCGCTGCGCCGGAGGAGTCCGTCGTCGACATGGCGGTCGCAGCGTCCGGGAAGGCCATCGCGCAGGCCGGCATCGCGCCCGAGCAGATCGGCGCGGTACTGCTCGCGACGGTGACCCATCCGCTGCAGACCCCTTCGGCCGCTGCCGACGTCGCGTACCGGCTCGGCGCCACGTCGGCAGGAGCGTTCGACATCTCCGCGGCTTGCGCGGGGTTCTGCTACGGCGTCGCCACGGCCAACGACCTGGTGCGCGGTGGCACGGCTGAGTACGTCCTGGTCATCGGCGTGGAGAAGCTCTCGGACTTCACCGACTCGTACGACCGCTCGTCGGCGTTCATCTTCGGCGACGGCGCCGGCGCCGTGGACATCGG
>JACCUZ010000203.1 GCA_013698395.1 Sporichthyaceae bacterium | reverse complement strand
GCCATGAACGGCCGGACGTGGTGGTGCGGCCGACGAGCGGCGAGGAGGTGGCCGACCGGATGCGTGCCTCGCTGCAGGAGGAGCGGGCGCCCTTCATGGCTTCCTACCGGCAGTTCCGCTTCGCGTTCCCCGACCGGTGCAGCGACCTGGTCGAGCGGGCGGAAGAGCTTGAGGCGAAACTTCTCATGCGTGTCTTCGCCGGCCGGGCCGCCTACGAGGTGGGCCACCCTTATCCGTTCCAGTTGGCTGACCTCGTCCTGCCGGTGAGAGAAGCAGTCGACAGGCTCACCTTCCGAAGCAGCGCCCGCACCACGGGGGAAACCGGAGACACACCATGAATCGCCGACCCTCGGGCGCCCACCGCCGTGCTCGCGAGAGCCGCAGTCAGCGGCGTTCCGCCGCCGGGCTGATCGCGTTGGTGCTCGGTACGGCCATCGTGTTGAGCGGCCCGGTGGGCGCCCGCGCAGCCATGGGCGTCCCCGTCACCTACGCAGGCCCCACGTACGACACCACGGTCAAGCGCCCCAGCGAGAACAAGCCGCAGAGCAAGCTGTGGTACGCCGCCGGTGCTTGGTGGGGGCTGTTGGTCAGCCAGGCCGACGACAGGGTGCACATCTTCGAGCTGATGCCGAACCACACCTGGCGCGACACCGGGGTGCAGGTGGACGACCGGCTGAACAGCACCGGCGACGCCCACTGGGACGCGACCGAGTCCAGGCTGACCGTGGCCTCCCGCGGCGACGGCTCCCTGCTCCGGGTGGCACGGTTCACCCTGAGCCCGTCCCGCATCTGGTCGAAGGACTCCGGCTTCCCGGTCACCGTGAACACCGGAGGAGGGTCGGAGTCGGCAGCCATCGACCGGGACTCGACCGGCCGGTTCTGGGTGACCTATACCCGCAGCTCCACAGTGTGGGTCGCGGCCTCGAACGATGCCAGCGGTCTGACCTGGTCGGCGGGATTCAAGCCCAACGTCCCGGACGTGACCATCAAGAGCGACGACATCTCCTCCGTCATCTCCTTCCGCGGGCGCATCGGCGTCATGTGGTCCGACCAGCAGTCGCACGCGTTCCGGATGGCCCTGCACGTCGACGGGACGCCGGACTCGCAGTGGACCGTGGAGGACGCCCTGGCCGGCACGAACCTCGCGGACGACCACATCAACCTCAAGACCGTTGCGGACGACGGCCAGGGGCGGGTCTACGCGGCCGTCAAGACCTCGCAGGACAGTGCAGGTCCGAGCGCACCCCTCGTCGGCGTGCTGATCCGCACGCCGGAGCCCGATGGCTCTGGCAGCTGGGACTTCATCGTCGCCGGGACCGTGGCCGACGACCACACCCGACCCATCATCCAGATCGACAAGACCAACCAGGAGCTCTACTTCTTCGCCACGGCTCCAGTGAGCGGCGGCGACATCTACTACAAGAAGACCTCGCTGGCGAACCCGAGCTTCGGTCCCGGACGCGGCGCCAAGTTCCTGGACGCCACGCCCGTGGTCAACAACGTGACCGGCAGCAAACAACCCGTCACCGCGGAGACCGGCATGGTCGTGCTCGCCGTGGCTGAGGGGAAGAAGCAGTACTACCACGCCGAGATGGAGCTTGCCGGCGGCACATCCCCGCCGCCGGACGACACGGCACCCCCGTCCACCCCCACCGGTCTCACCGCCACGCCCTCGGCGGGGAAGGTCGACCTCACATGGACCGCGTCGACCGACGCATCCGGCATCAGCGGCTACGTCCTCCGCCGCGACGGCGTCGTGCTGACCACCGTGAGCGGGACGAGCTACGCCGACCTTGCCGTCACGGCGGGCCAGACGTACGGCTACACGGTCCAGGCGCGGGACAACGCGGGCAACTACTCCGGTCAGTCGACAACGGTCAACGCCACTGTTCCCACTGGGGAGCCACCCCCGGCCGGTGGTGCCGTCAGTTTCCGGGACGCTACCGAGGGGGCGAACAACGCCGAGTCCACGGTCACCGTGGCGCGGCCAGCCTCGCAGGAGGGTGACGTGCTGGTGGCGACCATCGACTACCGCGGGCAGTCCGCCATCACCGCGCCGACCGGGTGGACCCTCATCCGGCTGGACGCCAACGGCACGGCCATGCGGAAGGCGACCTACTGGCGCCTGGCGACCAGCAGCGAGCCGGCGTCCTACGCGTGGACGTTCGGTGCCAAGCCGGCCGCGGTCGGGTCGATCCTGGCGTACGCCGGAGTGTCCGGGACCGCGCCCGTGGAGTCGTCTGGGGGAGTCGTCGCGAGCTCCACCTCGGTGTCCGCCCCCTCCGTTGCTGCCTCGCAGGGCTCGGTCGTCATCGGGTTGTTCGGCGTAGCGCGTAGTGCCGCCATCTCGCAGCCGGGCGGGACGACGGAGCGTACGGAGATCGTCTCGCCCTCCACCACGACGTACCCCATGACGGGTGAAACCGCGGATCGGACACAGGCTACGACCGGCAGTACTGGGACGCTCGTCGCACAGAGCTCCGTGAGTGGGCCGAACATCGGGCACGTCGTCGTCCTCCGAGGGGCGTCATGACACCATCACCCACCGCCGGCCGACCCGGAGGCCGCTTGCACCCCGTGCCGAGCACGGCAACGCCGACGACCCTGGCCAGCGCGATGCTCTCCGGCGACACCAGGCAGGCCGGTGATGCGGTCGCCACGCTGATATGGGGCCTGCGTCGGTACGCGTGGCTGGTCGTGCTGTGCATCGTCGCCTTCGGCGTGCTCCTGCCGTTGCAGCAGCTGACGAAGACGCCGACGTTCACCTCGGAGGCGATCGTCGTCGCCGCCGACCTGACGGCGGATCTCAAGGTCCTGCCGCGCTTCGGTGAGGCTGTGTTCGACAACGGACAGGTCGCCCGCCGGATCACCGAGGAGTTCGGTGACGGTGGCGACCTCGAGGATGTCGTGCCGCGACGCGTGTCCGTCGTCACGGAGCAGGACTCCCTGGTGTTCCGGGTGCAGGGGCATGCTCGTGACGCTCAGGTCTCAGCCGACATCGCCAACGCTGCGGCTTCCGTCTTCGCGACGGAGCTGAACAAGCCCGGGTCGGGTGTCGGCGCGTTCGTCGTGCAGAACACCGCGATCCCTCCCGTCGAGAGCGACGAGCCGCTGCGCGCAGCCCCGTACTCCGTCTCGGTGGGTGGGGTCGCCGGTCTGGTGGCCGGCCTGGGCGCGGTCATGCTGTTGCTCGTTCTGCGCCGGCCGGTGGTCGACGCGGCAGCAGCCACCCGGGCGACCGATCTACCCGTTTTCGGGTCTGTCATCGTGCCGAGGGTCCCGCGGACCGGGGAGGTGAGGCTGGACGAGGTGGCGGGCCTGGCACCTCTGTGCCGGCAGGTCCTGGACTGGTCGCCTGAGGCTGTGCTGCTGACCGGTCCCGACCGGCTGGCGACCGCTCGCCAGCATCTGGCCCGGGCGCTCTCCGGGGCATTCGAGCACATCCGTCAGATCGCCGGCCCACCTGTCGTCGCACCGAAACGCCGCGACCCGGAGGACTCGTCCACGGCGGCGGAGGGGGTGGATGGGCCGGAGCGCACCCCGATCAGCGTCATCGACGGATCGAGCTCCATCGACCTCGTGGCCCCGGGTCCGAAGTCCTTCGTTCTCCTCGTCATCCCTGTCGGCATCGGGATGTCCGCGCTGCGCAGCCTCGCCGGCGAGCTCAGGGGCGTGCCCGCCGCGATCG